>DKBC01000174.1 GCA_002451065.1 Betaproteobacteria bacterium UBA6910 | reverse complement strand
ATCCATCTCGACCGGCGCATGGCCGAGAAGCGGATTTACCCCTCCATCAACGTCAACCGCTCCGGGACCCGGCGCGAGGAACTGCTGATCGAACAAGGCGTGCTGCAGAAGGTGTGGATATTGCGGAAGCTGCTGTATCCGATGGACGAACTGGAAGCCACTGAATTCCTGCTCGACAAGTTGCGGGCCACCAAGAACAACGGGGACTTCTTCGACTCCATGAGGCGGGGTTAAGGCTCCACGCCTCCCGCCTTTGACCGACGTTCCAATGGAAGTCCCTTGGGCGTCGCTCCCGCACTAGCGGCTCCGACTCGGAGAGCGAAGCGGTTGAGCGGGAGGAGCCGCACAGGCCCGCCAGCGGACCTTTTCTCTCGAGCCGCTTCGCGTCCCGCTCCGCACCACTCTTCGAGAGACCGAGAGCGGGCCGCCTGCGCCGACCGTGTCGCGACGCCCACTTCTTGGACGCCATGCGGCGAGGCGAGGTCCAGATCATTGCCGGCCGTTCTGCTCGAACCGGCACCGCCGCGACAGCCTGCCGGCGGTTGCCACACCCTTCTAAATTATGGATAATACGCGACTTTCCGGCGGCCCCGCCGCCAGCAGCCAGGATTTGAGCATGAAGCCGGACATTCATCCGAAATTTAACGAAATCAACGTCATCTGCAGCTGCGGTAACCAGTTCAAGGTGCGTTCCGTACTGTCCAAGGAGTTGCACATCGAAGTCTGCTCCGAGTGCCATCCGTTCTACACCGGGAAGCAGAAGATAGTGGACACCGCGGGCCGCGTGGAGAAGTTCCGCCAGAAATACGCCAAGGGCGGCAAGACCAAAGCCGCCTGAACCCGCTTGCCGGATATGTCGACAAAGGGCAGCGCAAGCTGCCTTTTTCATTTCGGTATGGCAATGCGGCGCGCGTGATCGCGGAGGAAGCTCCCACCCGATCGGGTGCGGGGTGCCCGAGCCGGCACGAGGCGGCTCAGCCGGTACGCCCCACCTAGTTGCGGGTCCCGGTATACCCGGATTGAACCGCGTAGCGTTTAAAATACGGCCCATGAGATTCGGTCTGCCCGAGACCTTGGCCGCGGCCTTGCTGGCCACAGCGCTCCTTGCCAACTGCGCCACCAACCCGGTCACGGGCGGCCAGGACTTCGTGATGATGTCCGAAGCCGACGAGCTGCGCCTCGGACAGAAAGCCAGTGCCGAGGTAAGCGAGGAATATCCCGAATACCGGGATCCGGAGCTGCAGCGCTACGTCAATCGGGTCGGCCAGAAGCTCGCCGGCGCCAGCCATCGGCCCAATATCCAATACCGTTTCAAGGTGGTGGACAGCCCCGAGATCAACGCTTTTGCGCTGCCCGGCGGCTATGTGTACGTGACCCGGGGCATTCTCGCCTACCTGGATTCGGAAGCCGAGCTGGCCGCCGTGATCGCCCATGAAATCGGCCACGTCACGGCGCGCCACAGCGTGCGCCAGTACAGCGCCTCGATGGCGGCCCAGATCGGCGCTTCGGTGGTGGGCATCGTCGTGCCGGAGTTGGGTTCCAGCGGCGCGCAAAGCGTGATGGGCACCATGAGCGACGCGCTGCTCAAGGGCTACGGGCGCGACCACGAACTGGAGGCCGACCGGCTCGGGGCCGAGTACCTGGCCCGCACCGGCTACGATCCCCAGGCCATGATTCAAGTGGTCGCCGTGCTCAAGGACCAGGAATTGTTCGATGCGGAGATAGCCCGCTCCGAGGGGCGCGAGCCTAGTGCCTACCACGGCCTGTTCGCCACCCATCCCGACAACGACACCCGCCTCAAGGAAGTCGTCGGGGCAGCCGGTAAATACGCCAAGGCCGCCACCTTCGAGGGCAAGAGCGACTACCAGCGGGTCATGGACGGCCTGGTCTTCGGCGACAGCCCGGAGCAGGGAATCGTCCGGGGCAGCGATCTTTACCACGCGGAACTTGGCTTCGCGCTGCAGTTTCCCGCGGGCTGGCGAGTAAAGAACGCCCCCGACCGGGCGCAGGCGTCGAGTCCGTCGCGGGACGCCATCATGGAGATGCGGCTGATCGAGAAGCCCCAGGGTACTCCCGCAGAAACCCTGCGCCGGGGCCTGCGCCTGGCGCCAGGAAGTGCCATTGAAACCGGCTCGATCCATGGCCTGCCGGCGGCGTTCGCCACCTACCAACAGAGCTCCGGACGCCCGGTCCGCGCCGGGGTCGTGCTCATGGGCGGCAACGGCTATGTCATAGCCGGTACCGCAAAATCCGCTGCCGAGTTCAACCGCTATCTGCGAAACTTCGACATCGCGATCCGCAGCTTCCACCGCATCAGCGACGACGAGCGCAAACTGGCGCGTCCCCTGAGGATCAAGCTCTACACCGCGAAGAAGGGCGACACCTTCGCCTCCCTGGCCAAGACTTCACCCCTGGGGAAGAACGCGGAAGGCTATCTCCGCCTTATGAACAGCGCCTATCCGCGGGGCGAGCCGGGCCCGGGCCAGACCCTCAAGATCGTCGAGTGAGCGGGCCGAGACGATGACCCGCTACAACTGGCGTGACGAGGCGCACTACACAGTCACACCGGCGAAAGCGTGGCTCTATGTGCTGCTCATAGCGGCCTGGCTGGTCCCCGGCCTGGCGGGCCACGATCCCTGGAAGCCGGACGAGGCGGAAACTTTCGGCCCGGTGCTCCACGTGCTGAGCGGCAACAGTTGGGTGGTCCCGATGCTGGCGGGTGAGCCTTTCCTGGAGGCGCCTCCGCTATACACCGTCACCGCCGCCATGTTCGCGAAGGTCTTCGGCGGGGTTTTGCCCACCCACGACGCGGCCCGCCTGACGAGCGCCTTCTTCGTCATCCTCGCGATGGTTTTTCTGAAGCTTTCCGCGCGACGCCTGCTGGGGCCAACCCAGGGCTGGATGGCGGTGCTGCTGTTCATCGGTTGCGTGGGCCTGCTGGTGCGCGCCCACCTGATCGCCGCGGACAACGCCGCGCTCGCAGGATTCGCCATCGCCCTTTATGGTTTCTCCCTGGCCCTTACCAAACCCGCGGCCGGAGGGCTGCTGTTGGGCATCGGCGCCGGCATCACCTTCCTCGCCAAGGGCGTGTATCCGCCCGCGGCGCTTTTGATCGCCGCCCTCCTCCTGCCCGCGGTGTTCCCCGCGTGGCGCAGCCGAAGCTACGCGCTGGCCGCGGCGGTGGGTCTGGTGGCGCTTGCTCCCCTGATCATCGTCTGGCCAGCGCTGCTCCACCAGGAATCGCCCGCGCTGTTCGACCTCTGGCTCCGCAATGAGGTCGTGGCGTCGTTTTCGGGGATCACCTGGCAGTCCGCGATCGGCGGCCTCCGCATTGTCCTTGAAGCGCTGCTGTGGGGCGCTTGGCCGGCATTGCCCGTCGCCCTGTGGACCCTGTGGGACGGAGGGCGTCAGGGACTCTCGCAGCCCGCGGTGCAGTTGGGCGTGGCGACCTTCGGCGCCCTGTTCGCCCTCTTCATCCTGACGCCCCATACCCAGGCCCTGGATGCGCTCCCGATGCTGCTTCCCGTTGCACTCATCGCAAGCGCCGGCCTCCATACCCTGAGGCGAGGGCCGGCCGCGGCGCTGGATTGGTTCGGCATCATGACCTTCGGACTGTTCGCGGCCATGATCTGGCTGGGTTGGGTCTACCTGGTCACCGGCGTTCCGGAATTTGTCGGCCGCCGCTCCTACTATTTCCGGTCAGGGGGATCCCTGGATTTTCAGTGGTGGCGATTTCTGCTGGCCGCGACCATGACCGCCGGCTGGATGGGGTTCGTCTGGCGCATCGGCCGCGGCAATCGGCGGGCGCTCATCAACTGGGCCGCGGGGATCACCCTCACCTGGATGCTGGCGATGACCCTGTGGCTGCCCTGGATGGACCGCCTCAAGACTTACCGACCCGTCGCGCTGGGCGTCGCCAAGCACCTCCCGCCCGGGCACGGGTGCGTCGAGAGCCGCGGCCTGGCCCAGGCGCCGCGCGCCATGCTGCAGTACGTGGCGGGGATCGTGACCAAGCGCCTGGAAACCAGCCCGCCGGCTTATTGCGACTTCCTGCTGCTGCAATCCGAGCGGGACATGGATCCCGGTCCCCAATGGAAGAGAATCTGGGAGGGGCGGCGGGCCATCGACAAGACGGAACGCTTCCAGCTTTACCGGCGCGTCAGCGCCGGCTGAGACTCAGCCACCGATTCGCCTCAGTGCAGGCGCTGCAAGGGGGCATCCGCCGGCACGCCATTGGCCACTTCGTCCAAGGTCGCCGGGCGCATCCCTTCCACCCGCACCAGATACCTGAGGGTCTTTCCCGCCAGGGGGTGGTTGGCGTCGATGGTAAGCTTGCCGTCCTCGATGCGGGTCACGCGGAACAGCATGCTCTCGCCGCGCTCGTTTTCGAACTCGACCTCGGAGCCGAGAAAACGATGCTCCTCGGGAACGTTCTCGATGTCATCGGTAAAGGTGAGTTCCGGCCGGTGGGGCCCGAAACCGTCCTCGGGCTCCAGCGTCACTTCCACCCGGTCCCCCACCGCCTTTCCCTCCAGCGCCGCCTCGACTTTCTCCAGGAGCCCGCCGCCGCCGTGGACGTAACCCACCGGCAGATCGTGCTGCTCCAGCACCTCGCCGTCGCTGCCCTGGATCACGTAGCTGATATACACGACCTGGTCCTTCCGCACGCGCTCACTCAATGACGACCCCTCCGCTCAACCCGCCCTGCGCATGGTCCCGCCCGACTCCGGCTCTCCGCGCCCGCGGCTGATGGGCTGCGCGAGCTCCGCGGGCGCCGGCAGGCGCAGCAGCCGATATAGGTGAGAAAGATTGGCCCGGTACAGCCGGTCAAAACTCTCCACGCTGCGCTGGGGATTGTAGTCGCCGAACCACCAGAACCAGTCCGATCCCTCGCAATCCCCCAGTTGCCGCTCGGCCAGGTCACGCTCCTCCGGCGCGAGCCGCCCGCTCTGCATCACCAGGTCGAAACTGCGTTTCGCTTCTTCAAGCAGCCGCCACGCATGGTTTTTCTCCGGTGCGCCGACCCAGGTTGAGAACGTCCCGTGCACCCAGCTTCCGGCCACCAGCTTCGGGAGCGCCGCGGCCCGATGGGTTGGGAGCGCGTCGGCAAACGTGGTGGTGCGTATCGCGGCGTGGGTTTC
The DNA here is from genome assembly GCA_002451065.1 of Betaproteobacteria bacterium UBA6910. Taxonomy (GTDB): domain Bacteria; phylum Pseudomonadota; class Gammaproteobacteria; order Burkholderiales; family UBA6910; genus UBA6910. The sequence goes on along the minus strand of DKBC01000174.1, from coordinate 2,188 downwards.
CAGCTCGGCGTACAGGTCGGACAGGAAGTAATAGCCGTTATAAGGGAAATATTCCCAGGCATTCTCCCCGTCCAGGATCACCGAAACCAGCGGGGGCGCGCCGCCACCCGGGGACCGGCGGCGGATCTCATCCAGGTTCTGCATGAAGTTCAGCGCCGCGTCCTTGCCGAACCATTTTGAATATTCGAATCCGATCAGGTCCGACAACCGCTCGTCGCGGAAGAAGCAGGTGATCTCGCCGTTGCCGGCCTTGATCCGATAGGGCCGGTAGAGGTAGCTGCAGCGCTCGGGCAACGGCTTGCCGGGATCGCTCTTTCGCAGGCTGTTGGCGAGCACGGCCTCGCTGCTGGCTGCCCAGCGCACGCCGCGGTCTGCGAGCATCTCCATCAGCGGCTCCGACACCGCCCCTTCTGCCGGCCACATGCCGACCGGGGTCGTGCCAAAGCGCTGCGTGTGGCTGGTCAGCGCAGAATCAATGTGGCGTGCCACGCGCCCGCGCCCGCCGGGATAGGGCTTGTCGGGGATGTCGATGGAGGGCAGCGCCTCCCGCGCGCTGGCGAAGTCGAGCATCAACGGCGCCAGGGGATGGCAATGGGGCGTGGTGGACAACTCGATCTGCCCGCGCTCCGCCAGCCGGCGATAACGGGGAATGATTCCGCCGACCAGTTCCCCGATCAGCTGGCAGAGCTCGAGGCGGTCGGCGCGATCATAGCTCTCGCCCTTGGCCATGAGTCGGACCACGGTCTCCTGCTGGCGGCGCACCGACTCGCCGGTCCAGGCCAGGTGAAACCAGACCAGCAGGTCCGAAAGGTATTGACCCGAGAGATAGGCCAAGGCGCCGTCTCCCAGCGCTTTGACGTGCCGGTGTATCTCGTGCAGGCGCTTGTAGTGGGGAAACGGCTCCAGCATGGTCCGGTGATTGGTCTTGAAGCAGGTGTCCAGCACCAGGCTCCGGGCCGCGAGGTCCACATGCTCCAGATCCGGCGCCACCAGCAGCCGCAGCAGAGGGTCGCGCAAGCTTCCCTCGGAAAACTGCCGGGCGTAATCCTCCAGCTGCTCGAGGAGGACGGGAACGAAATTGACCACCGCCTTCACGCCTGGATGGGCCTCCAGGTGGTGGGCCATGTCCGAGTAATCCTTGGCGGCGTGCAGGTAAACCCACGGCAGGACGAACTCCCCCGTTTGGTGGTCACGGTAGTCCGGCTGGTGCATATGCCACAGCAGGACCAGTTCGACGCGGCTGGCCGCAGCCATCAGGCGTCAGCGCACCAGGTGCATCGCCTGACCGAGCATCTCCGGAGTGACCAGCGTGACGCCCGATTCGCTGACGTAAAACCGCTTTCGGTCCTCCTCGGGATCCACCCCGATGCGCATCCCGGGCGGAATCTTGCAGCCCCGGTCCAGGATCACGCGCTTGAGGACGGCGTAGCGGTTGACCTCCACGTCCGGGAGGATGACCGAATCCTCAATGGTGCAATAGCTATGGATGTGGACGTTGGAGAACAGCAGCGATCGGCGCAGNNTCCGGCATGAGCTTGGTGAGGTCGAGGTTGGCCGCGTAATAGGCGTCCACCGTCCCCACGTCCCGCCAGTAGGGAATGTCCCCCACCATGTTGACGCAGCTGTCCACGAAGCGATGGGCGTAGACGCGGCATTGCTGCAGGGCATAGGGAATCACGTCCTTGCCGAAGTCGTGGTTCGAATTGGGGTCGTCCCGATCCCGGATCAGCTGCTCGTAAAGGAACTTGGTATTGAAGGCGTAGATGCCCATGCTGGCGAGGGTGACGCCGGGCCGGCCGGGAATATGAGGCGGGTCCTGGGGCTTTTCCAGGAAGCCGGTGACCCGGGAGTCCTCGTCCACCGCCAGCACGCCAAAGTCCCGCGCGCTCTCGGTGGGCACCTCGATGCAGGCCACGCTCATGTCGGCCGAGCGCGCCACATGGAAGGCAAGCATCTTCCCGTAATCCATCTTGTAAACGTGATCCCCCGCAAGCACCAGCACGAACTCCGGCTCGTAACCGCGCAAAATGTCGATGTTCTGGTACACCGCGTCCGCGGTGCCCTGGTACCAATCCTCACCCGTCATCTGCTGGGCCGGGAGCAGATCCACGCACTCCCTGAGGTGGCCGTGAAGGAAACTCCACCCGCGCTGGATATGCTGGATCAGGCTGTGGGACTTGTACTGGGT
>DKBC01000274.1 GCA_002451065.1 Betaproteobacteria bacterium UBA6910 | reverse complement strand
AGGCTGTGGGACTTGTACTGGGTGACCACGCCCATGCGCCGGATGCCGGAATTCACGCAGTTGGACAGCGGAAAATCGATGATTCGGAACTTTCCTCCGAACGGAACCGCCGGTTTTGCTCTCCAATCGGTGAGGTTCTTGAGCCTGGATCCCCGCCCGCCGGCAAGCACCAGCGCATAGGTGTTCTTGGTGATCAGGCTGACGAACCTCGGTGAGGGTTCGCCTCGGGCGGGATGATGGGTATCGTGACCGAGGAATCTGTCTTGTACGCTCATTTCATTACCCACTAAATAAACGCGAATGGCCGGGGGATTAAATGCAGTTATAATTTTTGACTCCCGGGTACTCCATGAGACACGACATCCCTTTTGAAGTCAATTCAGATTGGCGCGCGTTGCTCGAGGGACGCAGTCACGATCCGATGCGCCTGCTCGGCCTGCATCGGGAGAACGACCAGTGGGTGTTTCGCGCCCTCCATCCCAGCGCGGCGCGAGCCTGGATAGACACCGGGGGCCGCAAGGCGCCCATGCGCAAAGTGCACGCCGACGGCGTCTTTCAGTGGGAAGGCACGGCCGAGCCGCCGCGCCCGCTGCGCGTTCAGTTCGAGGAAGGCGGGCGGGTGCGGGAGACTTTCGATCCCTACGGTTTTGCGCCGCGCATCACCGACCACGATCTGTTCCTGTTCGGGCAGGGACGGCTGCTCGAAGCCTATCGCATGCTGGGGGCCCATCCGGAAACCCGGGAGAACGTCGCCGGCATTCGCTTCGCGTGCTGGGCCCCCAACGCGGAGCGGATGAGCGTGGTGGGCGATTTCAACCAGTGGGACGGTCGCCGGCACCCCATGGTAAACCGCGGTGCGAGCGGCGTCTGGGAGCTGTTCGTTCCGGGAATCGCGCCCGGCGCGCTCTACAAGTATGAATTGCGGCGGCGCGACGACGGGGCGGTGTTCGTCAAGACGGACCCTTACGGGCAATCCTTCGAGCTGCGGCCGGGCACGGCGGCCCGGGTGCCCGCCGATCGCGCCTACCCATGGAGCGACGGCGACTGGATGGTCGAGCGCGCGGCGCGGGACTGGCTGCATGCGCCGCTCAACATCTACGAGCTACACGCGGGTTCCTGGCGGCGCCATCCCGATGGGCGCAGGTACACCTGGCGGGAGCTGGCGGAGCACCTGGTGCCCTATGTACGCGACCTGGGCTACACGCACCTGGAGCTGCTGCCGGTCACCGAGCACCCCCTGGACGAATCCTGGGGCTATCAGACCACCGGCTACTTCGCGGCCACCAGCCGCTTCGGGACTCCGGACGACCTGCGGTTTTTCGTGGATCGCTGCCACCAGGCGGGGCTGGGGGTGATCATGGACTGGGTGCCGGCCCATTTTCCGCGCGATGACTGGGCCCTGGCCCGCTTCGACGGCACCGCCCTTTACGAGCACGACGATCCGCGCCTGGGAGTGCATCGCGACTGGGGCACCCACATCTTCAATTTCGGGCGCAACGAGGTCCGAAGCTTCCTGCTTTCCTCGGCCCGTTTCTGGCTCGACCAATTCCACGCCGACGGGCTGCGGGTGGATGCTGTGGCCTCCATGCTCTACCTGGATTACTCGCGCCAGCCCGGCGAATGGCTCCCGAACCGCTTTGGCGGACGGGAGAACCTGGAGGCCATTTCCTTCCTGCAGGAAATGAACATCATGGTGCACGACGAATTTCCGGGCGCGCTCACCTTCGCGGAGGAATCCACGGCGTGGCCCGGGGTTTCCCGCCCCGTCTATGTCGGCGGCCTCGGGTTCTCCATGAAGTGGAACATGGGCTGGATGAACGATACCCTGCGTTACATGGGTCGCGACCCGGTGCACCGGCGGTTCCACCAGGAGGAGCTCACTTTCGGCCAGCTCTATGCCTACAGTGAGAACTTCGTCCTGCCGTTCTCCCACGACGAGGTGGTGCATGGAAAGGGCTCGCTCCTGGGACGGATGCCCGGAGACGCCTGGCAGCAGTTTGCCAACGTGCGCGTGCTGCTCACCTACCAGATGACGGCCCCCGGGAAGAAACTGAACTTCATGGGGAACGAGTTCGCCCAGGGCCCGGAGTGGAATTCGGGGCGGGAGCTGGAATGGGGACAGAGTTCGACCCGCTGGCACGCGGGGGTCCAGGCCCTGTGCCGGGACCTGAACCGTCTCTACCGCGAAACGCCGGCGCTTCACGAACTGGACTTCGTCCCCGAGGGCTTCGGCTGGATCGACTGCCACGACTCGGCACACTCGATCATCGCCTTCCAGCGGCGGGCCCGGGACGGCAGCTTCGTCATCGCGGTGCTCAACTTCACGCCCGTGCCCCATACGCCCTACCGCATCGGAGTCCCGCGGCCGGGAACCTACCGCGAGCTGCTCAACAGCGATTCTGAATTCTACGGTGGCAGCAACCTGGGCAGCGGCGGAAACCTAGCCACCACGGGAACGCCCTGGATGGGGCTTCCGGATTCGATAGACGTAACCCTGCCGCCCCTCGCCGGGGTGCTGCTGGCCCCGGCAGAGAAGGATTGATCCGCCGGCAAGGCCATGAAACGTGAGCGCGTCCGATAATCTGCAGCCCTTCGTATTCGAGCATGGCGGAGTCCGTGGAGCCATTGTGAGCCTGGGGGCCACCTGGCGTGCGGTACTGGAGCGGCGACATTATCCGGAGCCGCTGCGCGGCGTTCTCGGCGAGCTGATGGCGGCGGCGGCGCTGCTGGCCTCCAACCTCAAGTTCGACGGCTCCTTGATCATGCAGATGCAGGGGGGCGGCCCGGTCACACTGCTGGTGGTCGATTGCACCACCGAGCTGACCATGCGCGCCATGGCCCACTGGGACGGCGAACCTGCCGGTCCCCTTACCCGGCTGCTCGGGAACGGGCGGTTCGTGATCACCCTCGATCCCGCCACGGGGACGCAGAAATACCAGAGCCTGGTGACCCTCGACGGCGACAGCGTGGCCGAGGTGCTCGGACACTACATGTCCCGCTCCGAGCAGCTCGACAGCCGATTCTGGCTGGCCGCCGACGGAGCCCAGGCCAGCGGCCTGCTGCTGCAGAAGATGCCCCACGGAGGACCGGACCCGGACCTGTGGAATCGGTCAGTCATGCTCGCCTCCACGGTCACGCCGCGGGAGCTGCTTGCCGCGCCCGGGACGGCGTTGGTACGCCGTTTGTTTCATGAGGAGGACGTGCGCGTGTTCAACCCGCGGCCGGTCGCGTTCCGCTGTTCCTGTTCGCGGGAACGGGTCATCGCCATGCTGCGAATGCTGGGCCCGGCGGAAATCAGCCACGTAATCGAGGGCCACGGGGAGGTCGAGGTGAACTGCGAGTTCTGCAATCGTCGCTACGCCTTCGACCGCGTGGACGCCGAGCAGCTTTTTGCGGCGGAGGTGGTGACGCCTCCCGATACGACCCAGCATTGACTCCGGCACCGGATCCAGCATGAGGCCTCTCAATTTGCCGGGTGGGCTGCGTGAAGCGCGGGTCCTGCTGCTATTGTGGCTGGCGTCCGCCGTGGTTTGGGTTTCGGGCTGCCATCAGGAGCAACCGCCGCTGCGGGTCGGCACCTACCCGTGGCTGGGTTTCTCGACCCTGCATCAGGCGCGGGCCCTGGGGCTATTCGGCGAGGGCAATGTGGAACTGGTGGACTTCGCCAGCGCGAAGGAGGTCATGGGGGCCTTCGCGGACGGCGTCATCGACGCCGCCGGCCTCACTTTGGACGAAACCCTGCGCCTTCTTTACATGGGCAAGGTCGGCAGCGTGGTCCTGGTGTTCGGCCACTCCAAGGGCGGCGATTCCCTGGTGGCCCGGCCGGGGATTAGCTCAATCGGTGACCTGCGCGGGCGCCGGGTCGGCGTGGAGGCCGGAACCGAGGGTGATTACCTGCTGGCGCGGATACTGGCGGAAGGAGGCCTGCAACGGGCGGACGTCCAGGTCGTGGAAATCGACCTGGACGGGCATGAGGATGCATACCTTGGGGGCAAATTGGACGCCCTGGTTACCATGAATCCGGTACGGGCACGGCTCCTTGGCCTTGGAGCCCACGAGCTCTACTCCAGCAAGGAGATCGAGGGCGAATTGGTGGATGTGCTGCTGGTGCGTGAATCGGTCCTGGCCAGTCAACCTGAAAACCTCCGGAAGTTGGTGGCGGCGCATTTTCGCGCTCTCGACAGCATGCGCGAGGATCCGATGGCGGCGGCATTGCGCCTGCCCCCCCGTTTCGGAAGCCCCTCGAACGTGCTCAGCGGCTGGAATCTCGTCGAGTTCTCCGGCAGCGGCGCCAACCTGCGCCTGCTGGGGAACGGGGATCTGTTGCAGGTCGCGCTTCGGGTGGAGAAGTTCATGCGCCAGCATGGGCTCGTCAATTCCGCGAGGGTCGAGCCACTGAAGTTGGATGACCGTTTCGTCAGGGGTTCCCCCTGATGAGGCCTGTCCGGGAGGCCTCCGGCGCCGCGGGGACCGCCGCAGCGCGCGGCAGGCCTCACGGCGTGGGGGATCATCCACGGTGGCTGCTGTTCGCGCCGGCGCTGTTCGTGCTGCTGTGGAGCACCGGATTCATCGGCGCCAAGCTGGGGCTGCCTTACGCCGAGCCGCTGACCTTCCTCCTGGTGCGCTTCATGCTGGTGGTGACCATCATGCTGCCGGTGGCGATCCTGTGGCGCGCGCCCTGGCCGCCGACCCTCTCCGAGGGCGCCCAGGTGGCCGCCGCGGGTCTGCTGATTCATGGCGGCTACCTTTCGGGAGTCTTCTGCGCCATTCACCAGGGCATGCCCGCCGGCATCGTGGCGCTGATCGCGGGGCTGCAACCCATCCTCACCGCCCTGGCGGCCGGGCCATTCCTCGGCGAGCGGGTTACCGGCCGCCAGTGGACCGGGTTTCTGCTGGGTATCGCCGGCGTCGCTCTGGTGCTGTCGGACAAGGTGGCGTTCGAGGTGCGGAGTTGGAGCGGCGTGGCCCTGGCGGTGATGGCGCTGGTCTCCATCACCGCGGGCACGATCTACCAGAAGCGATTCTGTCCCCATCTCGATCTGCGTACCGGCTCGGTGATCCAGTTCACCGCCTCGGCGTTGCTGCTGGCTCCGTTGGCCTACCTGCTGGAAACGATGGAGATCCAGTGGACCGGTAAGTTCTTGTTTGCCTTGGGCTGGCTGGTGCTGGTCCTGTCCTCCGGGGCCATCAGCCTGTTATTCATCATGATCCGCCATGGCGAGGCGGCCCGGGTCTCGAGCCTTTTCTACCTCACCCCCCCTTGCACCGCACTTATCGCTTTTTTTGCTTTTAATGAAAGGGTTAGTTTTTCAGCCGTGGCGGGAATGGGGGTTGCCGTGGCGGGGGTGGCGCTGGTGGTGGCCCGCCGAAACTGAAGAAATACACAAAGTCAATATCGACACCTCAGGCGGTGCGGGGTAGACTTCATTCCTCTGCAACGGCGTTTCAGCCGCCGTTCACGAAGATTTTCTGACACGGCATCAAGTACTTAGGAGACCTTGGATGAGCAGCCAGCGGGATGTTGTCTTTCTGAGCGGAGTTCGCACGGCCATCGGTGACTATGGCGGCAGCCTGAAGGACATACCTCCGACTGAACTGGCGGCCAATGTCGTGCGCGAGGCGGTAAAGCGCGCCAAGGTGGATCCCAACGAGGTGGGCCACGTCGTCATTGGTAACGTCATCCATGGCGAAGCCAAGGACATGTACATCTCCCGCGTCGCCTGCATCAACGGCGGGCTGCCGAAGGAAGCTGCCGCCATGACCCTCAACCGGTTGTGCGGTTCCGGTTTCCAGGCGATTGTCTCGGCGGCCCAGAACATCCTGCTCGGCGACACCGACTGCGCGCTGGCTGGTGGCGTCGAGTCCATGAGCCGCGGCGGTTATGTGCTGCCAACGCTGCGTTGGGGCCAGCGCATGAACAACGGCGGCACCATCGACATGATGGTGGGGGCCCTCACCGACCCGTTCGACACCGTGCACATGGGCGTGACGGCGGAAAATGTGGCGGCCAAGTGCGGCATCACCCGGGAGCGCCAGGACCAGTTCGCCGTGGAATCCCACCAGCGGGCCGTGAACGCGATCCAGAAGGGCTACTTCAAGGATCAGATTCTCGGCATCGAACTCAAGACCAGGAAGGGCGTGACGGTGTTCGACACCGACGAGCACGCTCGCGGCGACGCCTCCATCGAGGGCATGGGCAAGTTGAAAACCGTGTTCAAGAAGGACGGGACGGTGACGGCGGGCAACGCCTCCGGCATCAATGACGGCGCGGCGGCGCTGGTGATGATGGACGCCAAGGCGGCAGCCAAGAAGGGGCTGAAGCCCATGGCGCGGCTGGTCTCCTACGCCCATGCCGGGGTGGACCCGGCGCACATGGGCCTGGGTCCGATTCCGGCGGTGAAGAAGGCACTGGAGAGAGCCGGCCTCAAGATTTCCGACATGGACGTGATCGAATCCAACGAGGCGTTCGCGGCGCAGGCGTGCGGCGTCGCCCAGGAACTGGGTTTCGATCCCGCCAAGACCAATCCCAACGGCGGCGCGGTCGCCCTCGGTCACCCCATCGGCGCGACCGGCGCGATCCTGACCGTGAAGTGCATTTACGAGCTGCACCGTTCCGGCAAGCGCTACGGCCTGATTACCATGTGCATCGGTGGCGGCCAGGGCATCGCGGGCATCATCGAAAAGGTTTAACCCATCTAAATGCGACAGGTGGGGACGGGGCGGCTCATGCCGCCCCGTTTTTATTTGGGCCCGCCATCGGGGGAACGCGGAGACCTCCGAGGGAAATAAATTCATCGCTCCGGAACCGTTGCAACCGGAAGTGTTGGACGCGCCGGCGCTCGGCACCCTGGGCGCGACCGTGCCTCTGACCCCGCTGTGCTCGGGGCAAATCAGTCCGGCGGGTTCCCGGCTTCCCGCGTCGGCGCCAGGCTCTCCCACTCGAAGCCCAGCGCCCTCACGCCATCCTGCAGGTGCGCCATGGCGGCGCCCGCTTGGGCGGGACTACCTTTCACCCCAAGTTCGATGCGGCGCGCGCCGGCGGTGGGCAAGCTGAAGACCTTGATCCCAGGATGAGCGGCGATCACTTCATTCATCAGGTCGATCAACTGGCTCTCCATGGCGCCCAGCACCGTGATGGAGCGCTCCTCCCGGGCGCCGGGCGCAAACAGATGCCCGTACTTGGTGTCCAGCACCCAGTCGGCCATGGGCCAAGCCATCTGGGGAAATCCCGGAAGAAAGTGGTGGTTGCGAAAACTGAACCCGGGTATCCGGTTATACGCGTTCGGAATGATTTCCGCTCCCCGCGGAAAGTCTGCCATCAGTACCCTCTTCGGATACGCGGCATCGCCGAACTTCTCCAGGATCAGCGCCAAGGCTTCGGGATGGCGCGCGAGAGGCACGCCGGCGGCCTCCGCGGCGCACTGGCGCGTCACGTCGTCGGGAGTGGCGCCGATACCGCCGAAGGAGAACACCACATCGCCGGAATCGAAGCTGCGGCGGAAGGCGGCGGTGACGCGAGGCGCGTCGTCACCCAGGTACTCGCACCAGTCCAGCGCCAGCCCGCGCTGGGTGAGCATCGCGATCAACCGGGCCAGGTGCTTGTCCTGGCGCCTGCCGGAAAGGATCTCGTCCCCGATGATTACCGCGCCGAATGCCATGGACCCTCCGCTCCCGATTTCTGCCGCCGTTCCTCGATCACCAGCGAAACGTCACGCCGGCGAGCCATGCCCGGTCCTCGGCCGCGTCGTTGCGCCCCACCCGGATGCCGAGGTCGAGGTCGAGGTTTTCCGCGGGCGAATAGATCACCGCGCCGAGGGCGACCACGGGGAAGCTGCTTTCCTGTTTGTCGACGCTGGAATCCGCCGAAACGTCCACTGCCCATTGGACCCTGGGGGACGCCCGCACCACCACCGATCCCGACAGATGGAACAGGTCTCTGCGTAGAGCGCCCTTGTTGTTGCGCAGGTAACCGACATGCAGGTTGTAATACCGCCCCTCGCGCTCGAAAGTCGACACCAGGAACACGCTGGAAATCGAGCGTCCCGTGCCCAGACCCTCGGCAAAATTGCCGTTGGTCAGCGTCAAGCCCGGCTTGAGCGCAAGCTTAGCCAAATCGTCCTCGTAAAATCGCCACTTGAGCTCGACCGAGATATCGCCCAGGCCGCGGGTGCGCTCGACGCCGCCCGCCGAGATCTCCCGCGTGTCGAGGAACGGCGCACCAACCAGCAGGTCCAGGCTGTCCAGGAGGCCGTGGGACAACACCGGCCGGAGAAGATTGACGCGCCCGTCCAACCCCGGTTGATCGAATCGTATCTGCTCGAACCCGATTTCGATCTGGGAAATCCCTTGGCCGAGGGTGTAGGCGTCCTCGGTAAGGAGCGGGTGCGCGGCCATGACCGGCGGCGACGCGACCATGGCGACGCGCAGGAGCACCACGGCAGTGCCGGAAACGACGCGACCCCAACGCACTCGGTTCGACGCCCGCCTTCCTATCCCCACTGCTTAGCAGACCGCGCGATCGGCATTTCGCGCCGCAGTATACCGCGCCGGCGAGGCCCGCGAGCCGGCGCTACTTGGGCCGGGCATCGAGCGGATAGTCGGGAAAGCGCTTCTTGAACTCGGCCAGGAGTGCGTCGGCTTCTGCCTGCTTGCCTTGGCGGCGCAACTCCTCGATCCTGGCGAGCCATTCCTCCGGCGCCATTTCCTGGACGCGGCCGGCGTCCTCCACCTTGGCGCGAGTAGCCGCGGCGGCGGCGTTCTCTTCTTGCTGTGGCGTCGCGGGCGCGGAAGGAAGCGCCTGCTTGCGGGCGGCCGATTCCGCGGGGGGCTTCAGAGCTTGTCCGGCGAAGGGCGCGGGCGCCGCTTGGCGGGGCGTGGCCTCCCGCTCCCGGGAATCCGGGCGCACGTGCTCCTTCAAAGCCGGCTCCGGCGCCCGTGGTTCCTCGCGCTTGGGCACGGCTGGCGCCTTCGGTGACTGCGCTTCCGCCGCGGGCGCCGGCGCCGCGGGGGCACCGTCCACGGGCACCGGCAGCGGTTCGCTTGCGTCCTCGTGCATGACCAGGGTGACCGTCACACTCACCACCAGCACTGCAGCGAGCGCCAAGGGCACCCCCCAGGAGCGGCTGAAGGGCGAGTAGGCGACCTTCGGGCCCCTGTGCACCTCGCGCCGCGCCGCCTCGATGATCACTTCGTCGAGATCGGCGTTGGGTTCCTCGTCTGCGGCTTCCCGCCAGGCGCGGGACAGCTTTGATCCGCCCTTGAGGTAGTGTTCCAGCTCGTCGTCGCGCTCAGCCATCCCGCTCTCCCAGTTCGCGCCGCAGCCGCGCCACCGCGTAGCGCAGGCGGCTCTTGGCGGTTTCGAACCCCACCCCCATGGCGGCGGCGATCTGGTCCAGGGTGAGCCCGCCCTCCTGATGCATGAGGAACGCTTCGCGCTGGGCCTCGGGCAACGCCCCGAGGGCCGCCAGCAGACGCTCCGTCTGCTCGCGCCGCTCCAGTTCCCGGGCCGGCTCCGGCCCCCGGGGATCGGGTAGCGTCTCCTCCCCCGGACAATCGGGATCATCGAAGGAAACGGGCACCCGTCCGCGGCGGCTGCGATAGTCATCGATGAGCCGATTGTGGGCGACGCGATAAAGATAGGTGGAGAACTTCGCCGACGGCCGGTAGCGCCGCCGGGCGTGGACGATGTTCACCCAGACGTCCTGGAACAGTTCCTCCGCGCGGCCCCGCTCTCCGGTCTGGCGCAGGAAATAACGATAGAGCCCGCCGCGATGGCGCTCGTAAAGAGCCTCAAAGGCGGCAGCATCTCCATCGCGGTAGCGCAGCATCAGCGCCTCGTCGGTGATCTCACGATCCATGCCGACCATAGTGTAGTCGAGACGCCCGCCCGAAGGCGACCGCGGGAACCGTCCGCGCGCGTACCCTGTCAGAGTGGAGGTTTCCTGGGGGAATCGTTCATGCACTGGCTCTACCTGGTGGTGGCAGGGTTGTTCGAGATCGGCTGGGCTATAGGCCTGAAGTACACCGACGGCTTCACGCGCCTTTGGCCCTCGCTGCTGGTGGTGGCCGGCATGGCGGTGAGCTTCTTCCTGCTCGCCCTGGCCGCCAAGGAGATCCCCATTGGTACCGCCTACGCGGTCTGGGCCGGCATCGGCGCCGCGGGAACCGCCATTCTGGGCATGATCCTTTTCGGCGAATCCCGGGACCTGCTTCGGTTGGGGCTCGTCTTCACCATCGTGGTCTGCATCGTGGGGCTTAAGGTCCTCGGCATCCGCGAGGACCTGGCCTCCTGAGAACCGATCAACGGGGCGGGTCGGGCACGAAATACACGGGGAATGGCTGCGGGTTGCGGGACGGGATCTGTTCCCGGATGACGCCCCGCGCCACCAGGTTGCGGTGGCTGTCGTAGTAGACGGCCAGCACTTGCTCGGGTGAAGCCGAGGCGCGCTCGAATTCCACGTGGCGGGCCGGGGAATGCTCGACCCGGCCATGGCCGGTGCCCAGGTCCTGCTCTTCCAGCCTCGCGCTGGGCGCCTGGGCCCGCGCTGCGGAATCGGCGGCGCCAGACTCCCGTTCCCGGCTCAGTTCCGCAGGGGGCGGGGTCCACTTTTCCTTGAACACTGCGACGCCGATCACCCCCACGTTGTCCGGGCGTCCGGTGCGCGCCCCATAGGAATCCTCCAGCTCCGTGAAGTAGAAGGCCGCGGTGCGCTGCAGGCTCTTGCGCCAGCCCTGGATGCGCAGGGTTTCCCAGGGTCCCAGCACATAACCGCTCTGGCCGTAGGAGGCGGTTTCGCCGGTGACCGCGTTGACGCCGTCCACGGAAACCACCGCCAGCACCCGTTGCCCGGTGCGGTTACGCAGCACGATCTGGTACTCGTTTCCGGGTTTGCCTTCCACGTATTTCATACCCTGGTGCTGATAGGTCCTGAGGACCCGGGCTTGTGCACGATCGTATACCTCGACCTCCACCAGGCGCGCGCCGGCCAGCGCGCTTCCAGCCGCCCAGAGGCCCGCGAGCAGCAGGACTTTGATGACGCTTTTCATGTTGTTCTCCTTTCGGATCGTCGGATGGGACACCCCTGTAAACGAAGCCGGCGGGCTAACGGGGTTAACCAACGGGAACCATCCCTTGCCGGCGGCGGTCAACCCGCGACCCGACCATGGATAAAGCCTCCACCGCCCGCATCGAACTGGCCTTGAGCTGGGAAAGCCCCGGGGCTGCCCACCTGGACCGCCTGTTCCTGTCCAAGGTGAACCTGTGGCGCGACCTGTTTCCCGGCACCCTGGGGGAGTCCCTGGCAGCGGAGCCGGGGGCCCGTGCAGCGCAGCGGTTCGGTCCAGGGGAACTGGTTCCGGAGCATGTGAAGGAAAACGTCCACTGCGTGAGGCCGGAGCAGTTTCAGGCGCGCTGGCGCGGCGGCGCGCCCGTCGAACCCCACGTCGGCCGCTTTTATCCGCGGGGAATGCTGCGGGGCATTCCCGGTACTTTTCCCCAGGATCGGCGCCCGTTCCGAGTGGTGGACACGAGTTCGGAGGCGCTGTTCGCGGATCTTAACCATCCCCTGAGCGTTTGCCCCGTCGCGCTGGAAGCCACCCTGATCGGGATTGATCCCCAGCGGGAGGAGCGCGGCGGCCGCTGCGCCGACCTGGCGGAGGAAGTTACCCTGAACGGTCCCGGCATGCAGGCGGCGCTGGCGTGGCGCGACACGGATTTTCTCGCGGGAGAGCCCTTCGCGCGGGAAGACAGTCGGGACGACGCCGTGTTCTATGGGGAGCCGCGGCTGGTCAATCACCTGGACGCCACCGCCCTGACCCAGGTGAGCGCGCTCTACGGACGGTTTCTTCGGCCCGGTATGAGGGTGCTGGATCTGATGTCCTCCTGGAACTCCCATCTGCCCGAGGATATCGAGGGTCTGGAGGTCACGGGCCTCGGGATGAACCGGGAGGAGTTGGCGTGCAATCCGCGGCTCGCGGAGCGGGTGGTGCAAGACATCAATAGCCGGCCTGTGCTCCCTTTCGATGACGAGGCCTTCGATCTCGTGCTGTGCACGGTTTCCGTGGAGTATCTGACGCGTCCCGTCGAAGTATTCCGCGAAGCGGCCCGGGTGCTGCGGCCCGGCAGCGCTTTCGTGCTCACCTTCTCCGAGCGCTGGTTTCCGCCCAAGGTCGTTCGCATCTGGACCGAGCTTCACCCCTTTGAGCGCATGGGCCTGGTGCTCCACTATTTCCGCCAGGCCGGCGGCTTCCGCCAACTCCGCAGCGAGTCGCTGCGCGGGCTGGACCGGCCGGCGGAGGACAAGTACGCCGTCACCCTCGCCTTTTCCGACCCGGTGTACGCAGTCTGGGGCCTGCGCACCCCGCAACCGGTGACAGGCGCCCATTGAGCCGGGTTCTGGTATTCGGCTCGACCGGTTACATGGGCACCCATCTGGTGCCCCGGCTGGCCGCCGCGGGCCATGCCGTGCGGGCGGCGGCGCGCCATCCTGCTGCGCTAACGGGACGCGGCTGGGAGGGCGTGGAGCTTTTTCAAGCCGACGCACTGAAGCCTGAAACCCTGGGGCCGGCCCTGGAAGGCATGGACGTTGCCTACTATCTCGTGCATTCCATGGCGGCCGGTCCCCAATTCGACCGTATCGACCGGGTGGCGGCGCAGAATTTCCGGGATGCCGCGGCCGCGTCCTCCGTGAAGCGGATCATTTATTTGGGCGGCCTGCAGCCGGGCGGGGACGCCTCCACCCACCTGCGCTCCCGCAAGGAGACGGGGGACATCCTGCGCCAGGGGCCGGTGCCGGTGACGGAATTGCGGGCGGGGGTCATTGTCGGTGCCGGCTCGGCCGCGTTCGAAGTGATCCGCGACCTGGTGTTCCATTTGCCGTTGATGGTGACCCCGCAGTGGGTCCGTTCCCGGTCCCAGCCCATCGCCCTCGCCGACACGCTCGAGTATCTGGTTCGGCTTCCCCGGATTCCCGAGGCGGCGGGAAGAATTTACGATGCGGGGGGCCCCGAAGTCCTCACCTACGAGGACATGATGCGGCAATTTGGCGAACTGGTGGGCCGGCGCCCTGCGGTGGTACCGGTGCCGGTGCTCACACCCAAGCTCTCCTCCTACTGGCTCGACTTCGTGACCGCGGTGCCCGCCAACATCGCCCGGGCACTGATCGAGGGCCTGAGCCACGACGTGCTGGCCGACGATGCGGAACTGCGGGCGCTGATTCCCCTGCGGCTCATGACCTATCGCGAGGCGGTCAAGGCGGCGCTGGATGCCGAGCGGGAAACCGCGAAGCCGGTGAAGTTCGTGGAGGGTTCCCCCCATTTCCGACGCCTGCGGCCCGACGTTGCCTATTACGCCAAGCGCGCGGGGGCGTCACTGTCCTGCCGCGCCTCACCGGCGGACGTTTGGGCGGTAGTCTCGCGCTTCGGCCAGGACAACGATTTTCTCGCGCTGAGTGCCCTGTGGAAGATCCGCGGATGGATGGACAGCGCCGTCGGGGGACCGGGCAATCGGAGATTGCAGGTGTCCGAGCCCTTGGCCGAAGGGGACATCATCGACTACTGGCGGGTGGTCTGCGTCGATCCGCCCCGCCGTCTCACCC
>DKBC01000257.1 GCA_002451065.1 Betaproteobacteria bacterium UBA6910 | reverse complement strand
ATGACCAACACCGATACGGCGGATGTCGCCGCCACCGTGCGCCAGGTGGCGGAGCTCGCGGCAGCGGGCTCCGAACTGGTCCGTATCACGGTGAACAGCGCCGAGGCCGCCCGGGCGGTACCGGAGATCCGCGAGCGCCTGGAGCGCATGGGCACCACGATTCCCCTGATCGGGGACTTTCATTTCAACGGCCACAAGTTGCTCACCCAGTTTCCGGGTTGCGCCGAGGCGCTGGACAAGTACCGAATCAATCCCGGCAACGTGGGTCGCGGAGAGAGGCGGGACGAGCAGTTTGCCGCCATGGTCGAGACCGCCTGCCGACTGGGGAAGGCGGTGCGCATCGGGGTCAATTGGGGAAGCCTGGATCCGGAATTGATGGCCCGCCTGATGGACGAGAATGCACGCCTTTCGGAGCCGAGGGATGCGCCCGAGGTGATGCGCGAGGCCATGGTGCGATCAGGCCTGGACAGCGCGTCCCGGGCCGAAGCCCTCGGGCTGTCCCGGGACCGGATCGTGCTCTCTTGCAAGATGAGCGGGGTGCAGGACCTGATCCGGGTGTACCGGGATTTGGCCGCCCGCTGCGATTACGCACTCCACCTCGGCCTGACCGAGGCGGGCATGGGTTCCAAGGGCATCGTCGCCTCGACGNNGGAAGGCATCGGCGACACGATCCGGGTGTCTCTCACCCCGGAGCCCGGCGGGCCCCGCACCCAGGAGGTCGTCGTGGCCCAGGAAATTCTGCAGACCATGGGGCTGCGTTCGTTCACGCCCCTGGTGGCGGCCTGCCCGGGTTGCGGGCGCACCACCAGTACCTTGTTCCAGCAGTTGGCGGCGGAGATCCAGGATTTTCTGCGCCACCGCATGCCGCAGTGGCGGGACCGCTACCCGGGAGTCGAAGGCATGACGGTGGCCGTGATGGGTTGCGTAGTAAACGGGCCGGGAGAGAGCAAGCATGCCGATGTCGGCATCAGTCTGCCCGGGTCGGGGGAGCGGCCGGTGGCACCCGTCTATGTGGACGGGGAGAAGTCGGTGACCCTGAAGGGCGACAACATCGCCGGGGAATTCAAGAAGATCGTTGAAGACTACGTGGAGACGCGCTACGGCCGCGGCGCGCGCGATGGCACGGAGCACGCGGCCTGAGCGGAACGACGCGCCTTTTTCATGACCAGGATCATCCAAGCCATCCGGGGGATGAACGACGTCCTCCCGACGGAGGCGCATCTGTGGGACTTTTTCGAGGACACGGTGCGCGACTGGCTCCGCTCTTACGGCTACCGGTCCCTGCGCCTGCCGCTGGTGGAGCGCACGGAGCTCTTCGTGCGTTCCATCGGAGAGGTGACCGACATTGTCGAGAAGGAGATGTACACCTTCGTCGACCAGCTCAACAACGAGAGCCTCACCCTGCGTCCGGAGGGGACTGCGTCCTGCGTGCGCGCGGTGCTGGAGCACAACCTGCTCTATCAAGGGCCCCAGCGGCTGTATTACACGGGGCCCATGTTCCGGCACGAGCGTCCCCAGAAGGGGCGTTACCGGCAGTTTTACCAGGTGGGCGTGGAGGCGATGGGATTTTCCGGCCCCGACATCGACGCCGAGCATATCGTGATGGGGACCCGGCTCTGGGCACGCCTGGGGTTGCGCGACGTGGAACTGGAAATCAGCACTCTCGGGGGCGCGGAGGCCCGGGCGCGGCACCGCGCCCGCCTGGTGCAGTATTTCGAGCGCCACCGCGGGGACTTGGACGCGGATTCGCGCCGCCGCCTGGAAACCAATCCGCTGCGCATCCTCGACAGCAAGAACCCGGCGATGCAGGGTTTGGTGGAGGGGGCGCCGAAGCTGATGGAGGACCTGGACGAGGACTCGCTGCGCCACTTCGAGGAATTGCAGGGGATGCTGCGTGCGCATAACATCGCGTTTCGCGTCAATCCACGGCTAGTGCGCGGGCTCGACTACTACAACCGCACCGTGTTCGAATGGGTGACAACCCGCCTTGGGGCCCAGGGAACTGTTTGTGCCGGTGGCCGCTACGATGGTCTGGTGGAGCAGCTCGGCGGAAAGCCGTCGCCGGCCTGCGGGTTCGCCATGGGGGTGGAGCGGCTGTTGGCCCTGATGCAGGATTCTGGCGTGCCGGTGCCTGTCGTGGTCCCTGATGTCTATCTGGTTCACCAGGGAGCTGCCGCGGATGCCTGGGCGCCGCGGGTGGGCGACGAGCTGAGGCAGCTGGGCCTTGCGGTGGTGGTTCACTGCGGCGGCGGGAGCTTCAAGGCCCAGATGAAGAAGGCCGACGCCAGCGGGGCGCTGGCCGCGGTGATCATTGGTGATGACGAGGCCAACGCCCGGCAACTGAGTGTCAAGGCATTGCGGGTCCTCGGGGAGCAGGCGCGCGCCGGTCTGAAAGAGGCGGCGGACCTGGTCAAAGCCATGCGAAACGGTTGACTGGAAAAGGGCAAAGAGAGACGGCAGATGGCATACAACCTGGAAGAGCAGGAAACGATCGACAAGTTCAAGACCTGGTGGGACGAGTACGGGAACACCGTGCTGGGTGCCCTGATCCTGTTTTTTGCCGGCGTTGCCGGCATTCAGGGCTGGCGCTGGTACCAAAACTCCCAGGCCGAGCAGGCTGCGCAGCTCTACGCCGAGGTGGAGAAGGCGTTGACCGCACGGGATGTCCAGAAGGCCAAGGCGGCCGCGACCCAGGTGATGGAAAAGTTTTCGGGAACCGCCTATGCGCCGCGGGCGGCCTTGGCCGTGGCCCGGACGGACTACGAGGCGGGCGACATGGCGGGCGCCAAGGCACAGCTGCGCTGGACCATCGACAACACCAAGGAAGACGAGCTGCGGGATGTGGCGCGGCTGCGCCTGGCGGGCGTGTTTCTCGACGAGAAGAATTACGAGGAGGCCATCAAGACCCTGGAGGGTGCCCACACGGCTTACTACGCGGCGCTTTTCAGCGACCTGAAGGGAGACGTGCTGGTGGGGCAAGGCAAGACCGCCGAGGCGAAAGGCGCCTACCAGGCGGCGCTCGAGAAAATGGACCCAGGCAGTCCCTATCGCGGATTCATCGAGCTCAAGCTCGAATCCCTGGGCGGCTGACGGCGGAGCGGGCGTGGCGCGAGCATCCGGGACGGCGAGATGAGGGTTTTCCGAGCTGGGCGATGGGTTGCCGCGGCCGCGTTGCTGCTCGGAATCACGGGTTGCACCGGGATGGCGGAGAAGCTATCCACCGGCTTTGGCCTGTGGGATTCCGTGGACCCCGCCGCGCAGCCGGCGCCGCTCCCTCCAATCACGGCGACCGTAACCCCGCGCATAGCGTGGCAGGCGAGCGTCGGCGAGGCCGAGAATTTCGTCTTTTCCCCCGGAATCGATGCCGAGGAGATTACCGTCGCTTCCCATGGCGGAGAAATCTCCTGGCTCGACCGTGCCACGGGCGTGCTTCTGTGGCGGGCCAAGACCGGCCAATCCTTTTCCGGCGGCGCGGGAGCGGGCGGGAGTCTCGCCGTCGTTTCCACGCTGAGGGGAGAGATCCTGGGTTTTGGAGGCCGCGGCGAGCTGAAGTGGAACGCTGAAGCCCGCAGCGAGGTGCTGGCGCCGGCCCAGGTAGCCGAGGGCCTGGTCGTGGTTCGCACCACGGATTCCCGCCTGTTCGCCTTTGACGCTGCCGACGGCAAGCGCAAGTGGGTGTATCAGCGCGCCAATCCGCCGCTCACCATACGCAGCACGGCTGGGGTGGTCATCTATCGCGGTGCCGTCTTTGCGGGCTTCGCCGGCGGAAAACTGGTGGCCCTCAATCTTGGCAACGGGGCGGTGGGGTGGGAGGCCGCGGTGGCGCTGCCGAAGGGAACCACCGAACTGGAGCGGGTCACTGACATCACCAGCGCACCGGTGGTGGACGACCGCCAGGTCTGCGCGGTGGCCTTCCAGGGCAGGCTGGCCTGCTTCGAGCCGCGCGGCGGGAGCCTGCTCTGGGCGCGAGACCTTTCCAGCTACTCGGGCCTGGCGATGGATGATCGCTATGTCTATGTGACCGACGATCGAGGCGGGGTCCAGGCCTTCGGACGGGAAACCGGCGCCAGCGTCTGGAAACAGGACAAGCTGCTCAACCGCCGGGTAACGGCTCCCCAGGTTGCCGGGACGCTCATCGCGGTGGGCGACTTGGAGGGCTATGTCCATTTTCTGAGCCAGGAGGACGGGTCATTTGTGGGGAGGATTGCCACCGACGGCAGCCCGATCGCTGCCAAGCCCGCCCGTTTCGACAACCGCCTCCTGGTGCAGACCCGCAAGGGCGGCGTATTTGCCATTGAAGTGCCCTGAAACGCCGGGTCCGAGGGGCTAGCCGGGCCTGCGTCGGTCTGACGGGCACGCCGACCCCCTTTTCCCGAGCCGCTTTTCCCGATTCATGAAACCCACCGTTGTTCTGGTCGGCAGGCCCAATGTCGGCAAGTCGACCCTCTTCAATCGACTGACCCGCAGCCGGGCGGCGCTGGTCGCGGACTTTCCGGGCCTCACGCGGGACCGCCACTACGGGCACGGCAGGGTGGGAGACATCCCGTTTCTGGTGGTGGACACCGGCGGATTCGAGCCGGTGGCGAAGGCCGGCATCTTCGCCGAGATGGCGAAGCAGACGCGCCAGGCCATCGACGAGTCGGAGGTCACGATCTTCCTGGTGGACGGTCGCGACGGCCTCCACCCCCAGGATGCGGTCATCGCCGCCGAGTTGCGCAAGACGGGGCGCTCGGTGCTACTCGCCGTGAACAAGGCGGAGGGCATGACCGCGGGTGCCGTCGCCGCGGAATTCTACGAGCTTGGATTGGGAGAGCCGATCCCCATCTCCTCCGCCCACGGGGACAACGTGATGCTTCTGATGGAGCGGGCGCTGGAGGGATTCGCGCCGGAGTCGGAGGAGATGTCCGGGGAGCGCCATCCGAGGGTGGCGGTGGTGGGGCGCCCCAACGTGGGGAAGTCGACCCTGGTGAACGCATTGCTGGGGGAGGAGCGCGTGATCGTGTTCGATCAACCCGGAACCACCCGGGACAGCATCGAGGTGGATTTTGACCGCGGCGGGCGCCGCTATACCCTGGTGGACACCGCCGGAGTGCGCCGGCGTGGGAAGGTGTTCGAGGCGGTGGAGAAATTCTCCGTGGTGAAGACGCTCCAGGCCATCGAGGATGCGAACGTGGTGCTGCTGGTGCTCGATGCGCGCCAGGACATCTCCGAGCAGGATGCCCATATCGCCAGCTTTATTCTGGAGGCGGGCCGGGCCCTGGTGGTGGCGGTGAACAAATGGGACGGCTTGGACGCGGAGCGGAGGAATGCCGCCAAGCGGGATATCGCCCGCAAGCTCGGCTTCCTGGGTTTTGCCCGCTTCCATTTCGTGTCGGCGCTGACCGGGCTTGGGCTGGGGGACCTGCTGCCGGCGGTCGATGCCGCTTACCAGGCCGCCATGGCCAAGCTTCCGACGCCGCGACTGACCCGGGTGCTTATCGACGCAGTGGAGCGCCAGGCGCCGCCCCGGTCCGGCCTGATCCGTCCCAAGCTCCGGTTCGCCCACCAAGGGGGGATGAATCCCCCCATCGTGGTGATCCATGGCAACGCGCTGGATCGGGTTCCGGACAGTTACCGCCGGTACCTGGAGGGACGGTTCCGGGAGGCCTTCAAGCTCCAGGGGACCCCGCTGCGGATCGAGTTTCGGACCGGCCGCAACCCTTACGCCAACCGAAGACGATGATCGAAGGAAACCGAGTTGAACGCATGGCTATGGCTTTAGTCCAACTTTTCCAGTAAAGTCTATTTTTTCAATAAATATAAGGGCAAGGAGCCTGACATGAGCGGTAAAGGGCAGTTGCTACAAGACCCGTTTCTCAACATCCTGCGGAAGGAGCACATTCCGGTATCGATCTACTTGGTGAATGGCATCAAGCTCCAGGGCCAGATCGATTCCTTCGACCAGTACGTGGTGCTGCTGAGGAATACGGTGACCCAGATGGTTTACAAACACGCCATTTCCACGGTGGTTCCAGCCAAGCCGGTCAACATTCCCTACGAGGCGCCTGCCGGACCTGATGCTTGACCGCCGTGCCGGCGGCGACAGCGCCGTACTGGTCAGCCTCGACTTCGGCGAGATCAATCACGCCGAAAGCCTGAATGAATTGGTTCACCTCGCGGACAGCGCGCGGGTCAGGACCCGCGCCGTGGTCGAAGGCCGGCGCGACCGTCCGGATGCCGCCCTCTACGCCGGCCGGGGCAAGGTGGAAGAGGTAGCCGACGCGCTCGGCGCGACCGGGGCCTCGGTGGTGATCTTCGATCACGACCTGAGCCCCGCCCAGCAGCGAAACCTGGAAGAACGGTTAAAGTGCCGGGTCATCGACCGCACCTCCCTCATCCTCGACATTTTCGCCCAGCGCGCCAAGAGCCACGTGGGAAAGCTGCAGGTCGAGCTTGCGCAACTTGAGCATCTGTCCACTCGGCTGGTTGGTGGCTGGACGCACCTGGAGCGGCAGAAGGGCGGCATCGGATTGCGGGGCCCGGGCGAGACCCAGCTGGAGACCGACCGCCGGCTGATCGGCCGCCGGGTCAAGGTGCTCAAGGATCGTCTCGCCCGTCTCGAGAGGCAGCGCGAGATTCAGCGCAAGGCGCGCAGCCGCGCCGGAGTGATCTCGGTTTCCCTGGTCGGTTACACCAACGCCGGCAAGTCTACGCTGTTCAACGCGTTGACCCGTGCCGAGGCCTACGCCGCGGACAAGCTGTTCGCGACCCTGGACACGACGACGCGCCGCGTTCACATCGCCGATTATGGTCCGGTGGTCGTCTCCGACACCGTTGGATTCATACGTCATCTGCCCCACGCCCTGGTGGCGGCGTTCCATGCGACGCTGGAAGAGACGGTACGCGCCGATCTGCTGCTGCACGTGGTGGACGGGGCCAGCCCCAACCGCGACGAGCAAATCGCGGAAGTGAACAAGGTGCTGGCCGAGATCCGCGCGGATTCCATTCCGCAGATACTGGTATTCAACAAGGCTGATCTCACCGGGCTGGCGCCGGAGGTCCACCGGGACGAATGTGGTAAAATTGCGGTTGTTCGCGTGAGCGCCCGCACCGGTGATGGCATCGATCTTTTGCGAACGGCGCTCGGCGAAATGGCTGCGGCGCATCGCCAGCATGAGCGGCGTGCCGCGGAGCGCACGACACCACCGACCCGAAGCAGGACCGCCGCGTTGCGGCACGCCTGAGGGCTAATCTGAACCTACTCGAAGCAGGACAATGGGCTTAAACGATCCCGAATGGGGGCGCCGCGGAGGCGGCGGCCCGCCGGACCTCGACGAAATGTGGCGCCAGTTCAACCGCAGGCTGGGCGGAATGCTCGGGCGGCGGGGCGGCGAACCGGGTGGCCCCGAGACGCCGGAGGAGGGTGGAGGCGGCGGATTCTCCTTTCGCGGAGGCCCCGGTTTAATCGTCGGGCTGCTGGCGCTGGTGTGGATCGCCAGCGGATTCTACATCGTGGACGCCAGTCAGCGCGGCGTCGTGCTGCGCTTCGGGCAATTCGTGGAAACCACCATGCCGGGTCCCCGCTGGCATCTGCCGTTCCCCATCGAGAGCGCGGAGATCGTGAATGTGTCCCAGGTGCGCACGGTGGAAGTGGGATACCGCAACAATCTCAAGAGCAAGGTGCTCAAGGAAGCGCTGATGCTCACCGACGACGAAAACATCGTCGACGTGCAGTTCGCCGTCCAGTACATCATCAAGGACGCCAAGGACTACCTTTTCAATACGCGGGATCCGGACGACTCCGTGCTGCAGGCGGCGGAGACCGCGAGCCGGGAAATCGTTGGCAAGAGCAAGATGGATTTCGTGCTCTACCAGGGGCGCGAGGAGGTGGCGGCCAGCGCCCAGCGTCTGATGCAGGAGATCCTGGACCGCTATGGCACCGGGATTCAGATTAGCAAGGTCACCATGCAGAACGCCCAGCCGCCCGAGCAGGTCCAGGCGGCCTTCGATGACGCCGTCAAGGCCGGTCAGGACCGGGAACGCGCCAAGAACGAGGCCGAAGCTTACGCCAACAACGTGATTCCCCGCGCCCGCGGTGCCGCTTCGCGTCTCAACCAGGAAGCGGAAGGGCATCGACAGCGGGTGGTGGCCAATGCGGAAGGCGAGGCGGCGCGCTTCCAGTTGCTGCTGCCCGAGTACGCGAAGGCGCCCCAGGTCACGCGGGATCGACTCTATTTGGACGCCATGGAGCAGGTTCTCTCCAATTCGAGCAAGATCGTGGTGGAGTCCCGGCAGGGCGGCAACCTACTGTTCCTGCCCCTGGACAAGCTGATCCAGATGACCGGGGCGGCGCCGGGAAGCGAGGCGCCGGAGAAGGCGATGCCGTCGGATCCCGCGGCCGACCCGGCGGCCACGGCCCGTTCGCGGGAAGCGTTCCGCAATCGGGAAAGGGAGGCCCGCTGATGCCGAAGTCGATGGTGCTCATCATTGGACTTCTGGGCGTGCTGGTCGTCGCCAGCCTGGCGCTGTTCTCCGTGGACGAGCGCCAAGCAGCCATCGTATTCCAGTTGGGAGAAGTGGTCCGGGTGGACGACAAGCCCGGCCTCCACGTCAAGATTCCCATCGTCCAGAACGTGCGTTATTTCGACCGGCGCATCCTGAGCTCCGAACCGAGCGACTCCGAGCGTTTCCTCACCTCGGAGAAGATGAACGTGCTGGTGGATTATTTCGTCAAGTGGCGCATCATGGATGTCAAGCAGTACTACATCAGCGTCGGCGGCGACGAACTGCGGGCCCAGACCCGGTTGCTGCAGACCCTTAACGACGGCCTGCGCGCGGAATTCGGCAAGCGCACCGTGCACGAAGTGGTGTCCGGGGAGCGGGACAAGATCATGGACCTGATGCGCGAGAAGGCCAATGAGGACGCGAGGAAGATCGGCGTCCTGGTCATGGACGTGCGCCTGAAGCGGGTGGAATTGGTGCAAGAGGTTAGTGAGTCCGTGTACCGGCGCATGGAAGCCGAGCGCAAGCGCGTGGCGAACGAGCTGCGTGCCACTGGCGCCGCCGAGGCCGAGCGCATCAAGGCCGATGCGGATCGGCAGCGGGAGGTCATCCTTGCGGACGCCTATCGCGAGGCCCAGCGCATCAAGGGCGACGGTGACAGTAAGGCCACCAGCATCTACGGGCGCGCCTTCGGCGAGAACCCGGAGTTCTATTCCTTCTGGCGCAGCATGGAGGCCTACCGGCAAAGCTTCCGGAACAAGAGCGATGTGATGGTGCTCGACCCGGATTCCGAGTTCTTCAAATACTTCCGGAACCCGACACCCGGCAAGCCCGCCAAGTGAGCCATGGGCGGGACGCTGCTGACCGCCCTGGCGCTGATGCTGATCATCGAAGGCCTCCTGCCTTTCCTCTCGCCCAGACTTTGGCGCGAGACGTTTCGCCGTCTCACCGAGATGTCCGACGGTCAAATCCGCTTCGTGGGCCTGAGCTCCATGCTGGCGGGCCTGCTGCTCCTCTTCGTCGTGCTTTAGACGCCAGGATTCTGGATTTCGGGGCAACGGCTTATAATTCCCCCGCGGCGCGCCGGGCGCCGCGCTCCAATCCGGATCGCGATTCCGGGCTTCCCGACAATGCATAACTGGCTTCTTCCCGAGTACATCGAGGACATCCTGCCTGCGGAAGCGCAGCGCATGGAGAACATGCGCCGTCGCATCCTCGACCTGATGCGCTCCCACGGGTACGAGCTGGTGATCCCGCCCATGATCGAGTACCTGGAGTCCCTCCTCTCGGGTACCGGCCGCGACATGGACCTGAAGACGTTCAAGCTGGTGGACCAGCTTTCGGGACGGCTCATGGGGCTGCGCGCGGACATCACGCCCCAGGCCGCTCGCATCGACGCCCATCTTCTCAACCGGAAGGGCGTCACGCGCCTGTGCTACTGCGGCCCGGTGGTGCACACCCTCCCCGCGGGGCTCGGCGGTTCCCGGGAGCCGCTGCAGATCGGCGCCGAGATTTACGGCCATGCGGGACTGGAAAGCGACCTGGAGATCCAGCGCCTGATGCTGGAATCCCTGGCGGCGGCGGGCATCGGGCGGGTGAAGTTGGATCTTGGGCACATGGGCGTGTTCCGGGCGCTTGCCGAAATGGCCGGCTTATCCGGCGAGGCGGAATCCGAATTGTTCCGGGCGCTGCAGGCCAAGGACGTGCCGACCCTGAAGGCGCTGTCCAAGGATCTCAACGGAAACGTACGCGAGGGATTGCTGGCGCTGCCGGAACTCTACGGCGGAGCCGACGTGCTGGCCGCGGCGCGCCGGCGCCTGCCGCGCATCGATCGGATCGACCGCGCCCTAAACGATCTCCAGCGGCTGGCCGAATCGCTGGGCCCCCTGGTCCCGGACCTGAGTCTGGATCTCTCGGAAGTGCGGGGCTACCACTATCACAGCGGCGTGGTGTTCGCAGCCTATGCGCCCGGTTCCGCCCAGGCCCTGGCGCTGGGCGGCCGCTATGATGAGGTGGGCAAGGCTTTTGGACGCGCGCGCGCGGCGACCGGGTTCAGCGCCGACCTGCGGGTGCTGACCCTGGTGTCGGGACCCGCGCCGCAACTTTCCGCGGTGCGCGCGCCGCATTCCGACGACCCGGTCCTGGGCGAAATGATCCGCGCCCTGCGCGCCCAGGGAGACGTCGTGATGGTGGAACTGCCCGGTCACGAAGATGCCCGCGGAGAAACCGGCTGCGACCGGGAGCTGGTGTTGCGGGACGGCCAATGGGAGGTGGTGGGCCTGCGTCGCTGAGGCGCCGGCCCCCCTGGAGCACGAAGCGGGGAGCGATCGAGAATGAGCAGAAACGTGGTCGTCGTCGGGACCCAGTGGGGGGACGAGGGCAAGGGAAAGGTGGTGGACTGGCTGACCGACCACGCCCAGGGTGTGGTGCGCTTCCAGGGAGGGCACAACGCCGGCCACACCCTGGTGATCGGCGGCAAGAAGACGGTGCTGCACCTGGTGCCTTCCGGAATCATGCGCGAGGAAGTCACCTGCTACATAGGAAACGGCGTGGTGGTTTCTCCCCAGGCGCTGATCGAGGAGGTGTCGATGCTCGAGTCCGCCGGCGTGGACGTTGCCTCCCGCCTGCGGATCAGCGATGCGTGCCCTCTGATCCTTCCCTGTCACCAGGCCCTGGACCTGGCGCGGGAGGCGGCCAAGGGCGAGGCCAAGATCGGCACCACCGGGCGCGGCATCGGCCCCGCCTACGAGGACAAAGTGGCGCGGCGCGCGATCCGGCTGCAGGACTTGTTCTACCGGGACCGGTTCGCCGCCAAGCTGGGCGAGATGCTTAACTACCACAACTTCGTCCTCAAGAACTATTTCAACGCGCCCATTATCGATTTTCAGAAGACCACGGACGAGACTCTCGCTTTCGCCGAGCGCATCGAGCCCATGGTGGCGGACGTGCCGCGCGCCCTGTACGAGGCGGCCAAGGCCGGCAAGAACCTGCTGTTCGAGGGCGC
>DKBC01000237.1 GCA_002451065.1 Betaproteobacteria bacterium UBA6910 | reverse complement strand
GGCCGCCGGCTGGCGTTGCCCGGAATGCGGGCTGGAGCCGGAAGCGGTCGGGGGCTTTCCGGCCTTCGCCCCCGAGCTTGCCCGGGGCGGCGCCGGCTACGACCCGGAGCACTACGACCGCCTGTTCGCTCTCGAGGCCTCCCACTTCTGGTTCCGCGCCCGCAACCGCCTGATCCAGTGGGCGCTGGGACGGTACTTTCCGGGCGCGCGCTCCTTCTGCGAGATCGGCTGCGGCACCGGCTACGTGCTCACCGCGGTGCGCGACGTCCTGCTCGGGGCCGCAATTTCGGGAAGCGAAGCCTTCGCGGCGGGATTGCCGTTCGCTGCGCTGCGCGTGCCCGAAGCCCAACTGATGCAGATGGATGCCCGCGCCATCCCCTTCGTCGAGGAGTTCGACGCCATCGGGGCCTTCGACGTGATCGAGCACATCACCGACGATGGGGCGGCGCTGAGGGAGATGCATGGCGCGCTGGCTCCCGGGGGCGGGCTGCTACTCACCGTGCCCCAGCACCCCTGGCTCTGGAGCTGGATGGACGACGAGGCCCATCACGTCCGGCGCTACACCGGGGGCGAGCTGCGCGGCAAGGTGGAGGCGGCGGGGTTCCGCGTCGAGCGCATGACCTCCTTTGTGAGCCTGCTGCTGCCGGCCATGATGCTGTCACGCCTTGCGCGCCGGCGCCGCCAGGTGGAGGCCGACCCCTACGCCGAGTTCAGGATCTCGCCAACCGTCAACCGTCTGCTGGAGTGGGTGCTTGCCCTGGAGCGCGGCCTGATCCGCGCCGGAGTATCCTTTCCCGCGGGCGGCTCTTTGCTGCTGGTGGCCAGAAAGCGATGAAGATCCCATTCAACAAGCCGTTCATCGTCGGCGAGGAGCTGGACAACATCCGGCGGGCGGTGGAGCAGGGGCAGCTCTCCGGCGACGGCCCCTATACCCGGCTCTGCCATCGCTGGCTCGAGGAACGCACGGGCTGCGCCAGGGCCCTGCTGACCCATTCCTGCACCGCCGCCCTGGAGATGGCCGCGATCCTTTGCGACATCGGNNTCCCTGGTGGAGAGGGCGATCACGCCCCGCACCAGGGCGATCGTGCCGGTCCACTATGCCGGAGTCGCCTGCGAGATGGACGCGATCCTCGACATTGCCCGGCGTCACCGGCTGCGGGTGGTGGAAGACGCCGCCCAGGCCCTGCTGTCGGGCTACAAGGGGCGGCCCCTGGGGGCCGCGGGCGACCTGGGCTGCCTCTCGTTTCACGAGACCAAGAACATCATCAGCGGCGAGGGCGGTGCGCTGCTGGTGAACGATCCGGAGCTGGTGGAGCGGGCCGAGATCGTCCGCGAGAAAGGCACCAACCGGAGCCGCTTCTTCCGCGGGCAGGTGGACAAATACACGTGGGTGGACATCGGGTCCTCCTATCTTCCCAGCGAGCTGGTGGGGGCATTCCTTTATGCCCAGTTCAGCCACGCCGAGGAAATCATGGCCAAGCGCCGCCGGCTGTGCGCGCGCTACGGCGAGCGGCTGGCGCCCCTGGCGCAGGCCGGCCGGATCGGAGTGGCGGCGCCCCTGCCTCCGGGACTGTCGGGCAACGGGCACCTGTTCTACATTTTGCTGCCGGACGCGGACGCCCGGGCCGCCCTGATCCGGCATCTGGGGGAGGCGGGAATCCTCGCCGTCTTCCATTATGTCCCGCTGCATTCCTCGCCGGCCGGGCAGCGGTTCGGGCGGACAGGGAGCGCCATGAACGTCACCGACTCGGTCAGCGCCCGGCTGCTGCGGCTGCCCCTCTATTACGAGATGTCGGAGCAGGACGTGGACCTGGTGTCGGCGTGCATCGCCGGCTTTTTCGGCGCCGCCCCATGAGCCACCGCGACACCGGCCTCCTGGCGCTGCTCAAGACGGCGTCCAACTACCGGCTGCTGCAGCGCCTGCTGCTGCGCTCCGACACCCGCCGCCGGGTGGTCCGGGACATCCTGCGGCCGTATCCCGGCTGCCGCATCCTGGACATCGGATGCGGTCCGGCGGACATTCTCGAGGACCTGCCTGCGGACATCGGCGCCTACCACGGCTTCGACATGAATCCCGGATATATCGAGGCAGCCCGCCGGCGCTGGGGCGACCGCGGGCGCTTCGAATGCCAGCGGGTGGACGAGGCTTCACTTCCGGAGCCAGGCTCCTTCGACATCGTCCTTGCCACCGGCATCCTGCACCACCTCGACGACGGGGACGCCGGCCGGCTTTTCGGCGTCGCGCACCACGCGCTGCGGCCCGGGGGCTGGCTGGTCACCTATGACAACGTTTACATCGAGAACCAGAATCCCCTGGCGCGCTGGCTCATCGCCCGCGACCGGGGCCAGGCGGTGCGCACCCGCGAGGGCTACGAGGCCCTGGCCCGGCGGCTCTTTCCCCGGTTGGAGAGCATCATCCTGCACGACACGCTGCGCCTGCCCTACACCATTCTGGTGATGCGCTGCGTGAAGGACTGATCCCCGCGCGTGACCCTCTCCCCGGGCTCCGCTAAAATGGCGGCCCCGGCACCCATCCCCCGCGCTCCCTTCCCCGCGAGGACCCGCTCTTGCGATTTCCCGCTTTCGACACTTCCCGCCAGTGGTGGATTTTCTACGCGCTGTGCGCGCTGAGCTTCGTTCCGGCGCTGAGGCTGTATTACGTGGGCGAGGAGCCCATCGCCTTCATCACCTCCTTCGAGATGTGGCATCGGGGCGAATGGTTCACCCACACCATTTACGGCCTCAACGCCCTGCACAACCCCCTGTTCAACTGGCTGCACGTGCCCCTGGCCTCGGCAGCCGGCTGGGAGCACGGTCTGGCGGCGGCGCGGTTTCTCATGGCGGGCTCGAGCGTGCTCACGGGATTGGTGGTGGCGTGGCTCGCGCGGGAACTGTTCCAGGACAGCACCTTCGCCGCCTTCAGCGCCGTCGTCTTCCTGACCCTGGGCGACCTGTTCGTCTACCGCGGCTGGCTCGCGTACGCCGACCCCATGTTCATGTTCTACGTCTTCAGCGGGATCGCGTCCCTGTGGGTGGCCTGCGAGCGCCGAAACCCCTGGCTGCTGGTGGTGGCGGCGGTGGCCGTCACCGCGGGCTTCATGCTCAAGGCCATCACCGCTTACACCTTCTATGGCGGGGCCGGTTTCATTCTGCTGTTCCGCAAGGAGTACCGCGCCTTCCTGTTCCGCCCGGCATCGCTGTTGATCCATGCCCTGATGTTCGCGTGGCCGGTGATCTGGTTCCTGCTGGTGCTGGAGGGCGGAGGGCAGGGCACGCGCATGCTGGGCGAAATGCTGGACAAGTGGTCGGGGAAGAGTTTCGGCGAATACCTGCTCAAGCTGCTTGAGTACGTCGGCCACGCCCTCTTCAACCTTTCCCCCGCGGTCGCCCTGGCGGCGTATTACCTGTGGCGCCGGCGCGGCGGCGCCCTGCAGCCGGAGACCCATGCCGCCCACGTCCATACCGCCCTCGCCGTCGCCCTCCTCAATTTGATGCCGTATTGGCTGGCACCCCAAAGCCAGGTCCGCTACCTGCTGCCGCTGTATCCTCTGTTCGGGCTCGTCATCGCCAGGGTCATCTGGCGCGCGGGAGCCTCGGCGGTGAGGACCAGCGCCGCCTGGCTGGCCGGGCTGCTCGCGCTCAAGCTCGTCGTCGTCTCCGTGGCCTACCCCATTTACCAGGCCAC
>DKBC01000022.1 GCA_002451065.1 Betaproteobacteria bacterium UBA6910 | reverse complement strand
GGCGGCGTACTTGGTGAGCTCGGCTTCCTTCACTCCCATGAAGTAAAAACGGTCATGGTTGCGCACGAAGGGGGCGTACAGGTTGTGCATCGTCTGGCGGGCCCGTGCGCTGTCGGCGCCGATGACGATGCGGTCAGGGCGGCGGAAATCCTCCACCGCGGCGCCCTCCTTCAGGAATTCCGGGTTGCTGGCGACATCGAATTCAATCCCTGCGCCACGCCGGTCCAGCTCCGCCTGGATCGCTGCGCGCACCTTCTCGGCAGTGCCCACGGGAACCGTGGATTTATCCACGACGACGCAATACTGTTTCAGGACTTTCCCGATGCCTCCGGCCGCCGCAACCACGTAACTCAGGTCCGCCGAACCGTCCTCCCCGGGCGGGGTGCCCACCGCGATGAAGCATATCTCGGAGTGCTCCATCCCATCGGCCAGATCGGTCGTGAACCGCAGCAGCCCGGTCTTTTGGCTTTCGCTCACGATGTCCTCGAGGCCCGGCTCGTAGATCGGCAGGACGCCCTGCTTCAGGTTGTCGATCTTGTTGCGATCGACGTCCACGCAGGTGACGTGATTGCCCATCTCCGCGAGACAGGCTCCCGTGACGAGGCCGACGTAGCCGGTGCCGATGACAGTGACGCGCATGATTATTCTTGGTTCGCTGGCAGATCAAGGAAGCGGGATTTTACCGCAGCGCGGGAAGATAGCGTGACAAGGGGCCCTCGGGCGCCCCTCATCCTTCGCCGGCGCAGTTCCATCCGAACCTTGGCCGCCCGGGACACCGTTCCGTCTCAGGGCAACGCTCCCGGAAGCGCTCGAATGCCGCGGCGTTGAAATTTCCAGGTCGCCGCAACTCACGCCCCGGCCGCTACTTTCCGCTCCCAGGCCCAGGCGTGGGCGATGATGGTTTCCAGGTCCTCGTAACGGGGCCTCCAGCCCAATTCAGCCCTGGCGCGCGCGCTGTCGGCCACCAGCCGCGCCGGATCGCCGGCACGGGGCGGGTTGACCTTCGCCGGGATTGGGCACCCGGTTGCCTTGCGGGCGGCGTCGATCACCTGGCGCACCGAGAAGCCGGCACCGTTACCCAAGTTGTAGGCGCGGCTGCGCTCCTCCATCACCAGCGCATCCAGGGCCAGCAGGTGCGCCTCGCACAGGTCCACGATATGGATGTAATCGCGGACGCAGGTGCCATCGGGGGTCGGATAGCCGTCGCCATAAATCCCGATCTCGGGCCGCCGGCCGGAAGCGACCTGGAGCACCAGCGGGATCAGGTGGGTCTCGGGCTGGTGGCGCTCGCCCAGTTCTCCCTCGGGGTCGGCGCCCGCGGCGTTGAAGTAGCGCAGGCAGACCGACTTGAGGCCGTAGGCCCGGTCGTAATCGCCGAGGGCCTGCTCCACCATCCACTTGCTGCGCCCGTAAGGATTCAGCGGCCGCTGGGGATGGCTCTCGGCGATGAGTTCGGTTTCCGGTTCGCCGAAGATCGCGGCGGTGGAGGAGAAAATGAAGCGCCCGACCCCCGCCGCGACCATGGCGTCCAGCAGCGTCAGGGTGTTGGAGAAATTATTGGCGTAATACTTGGCCGGTTCCATGACCGACTCGCCCACCTGGATGAAGGAGGCGAAATGCATCACCGCGTCGAAGCGGCGGGAGCGGAAAACCGTGTCCAGCGCGGCGTGGTCGGCAAGGGAGCCCTGGACGAATTCGCCGCGCACCACCGCATCCCGGTACCCGGTGGACAGGTCGTCGAAGGTGACCACCGAGTAGCCGCGCCCGGCGAGGAGCTTGACCATGTGGGAGCCGATATAACCGGCGCCGCCTACCACCAATACTGTCGCCATTTCAGTTCGGGATCGATTCACAGGGTAGCCGCGGAGGGCCCCGAGGGTGCGTAAGGAAGATCCATTGTATTGTTACTCCGTGGTTCCATGCACGCTCCGCGTCTTCGCGATTCACGCCTGCGGGCTTCACGCCTCGGCCCGTCCCGTTGCCCGCCCATGTGCCCGATGTCGTTCTCGCCATGATTTACGCCCATCCGCGCCCCGAAGCTCCGCGGAGGCAGCTGCCCCGGATCTCCGCCCGCCGCTTCGCGGCGACAGGAACGGAGGTGTTCCCTGCTCGGCCACCCCGCAGGTTTCGCGGCCGTGGATGACTTGGTCCGCAGAATCTAATATGATGACAAAGTCATGCGTTTCAGCATCCATCAGCGCCCCAACGGTGGGCGCGGCACTGCCCCCGGCTCCGGCGGCGCGGGAAACGGGAGCGGAGCCTGACCGAGCCCCTCCCTCCAGCCGCCCTCCGTTTACACGGCCGGCAGTTTCGAGGGGCGGAACATGGGCCGCAGCCGCTCGATTGTCTCTTTTCCCGCACGCTGCGCTACCCGTTGAGGTTCAGGGTCTGGCGGGCAGGCTGCTGGCGGCAAATTGGCCACCTCCGCATGCGGGTGCCCCCCTTGCGGGAATCGCCGAAGGAAGCTGGGACATCCGACTTGGAACGTGGGGGTTGGCTCCCTTGCGGTGGTCGATCGGCAAAGGCCGATCGTGGTAAAGCCCGGATGCGAGCCCAGTGATTTGCGCCGGCGAAAGTCTGAGAAATCCGAGTGCGGCCGGGGCTTGCGCAGGCTGGCTTGGCCTCCAAATCAATAGCCTGGCTTGGGTTGGCTCACGCAGGCTGGGGGTTTCTACCCAATATTGTGGCAAACGCCCCAATTTACTCCTCATCACAATAAGCATCACAAGTCGCTGATGTGAAAGCATTCCCGCCCATGCCCCGGGCATAACGCCTTCAGGCACGTCCCGTGCTTAACAGTCAGTAGGAACCGGAATGGGGATCGGGGAATGGGCATCGCCATTACGCCGTTCGCGAATCATAACGACGGGAGACGACCGCAGTGGCTCTGCGTGACGGGTGTCGAAAGAGGATCCTGATCGTCGACGACGAAAACGTCCTCGCCGAAAACCTCGGAGTCTATTTCACCAACGCCGGCGCCACGGTCGCCATCGCCCATACCGGGGAGGAAGCCGTTGCCGCCGCCGACCGGTTCAATCCCGAATGCGTCGTCGCCGACTGCAATCTCCCCGGCATCGACGGCATCGAGACCCTTCGGCGCATCATGGAGCGCCACCCCGCGGCTCTTGCGGTGTTGATCACGGGCCGGACGGATCAAGTCATCCGGGAGGCCAGGGCCCTCGGCATCCGCAACATCCTGATCAAGCCCTTCCCGCTGGTCGAACTCTGCCGGTGCATGTGCGGGCCCCAGGCCCCGGCCGGGACTCCCTGCGAGAAGGAGCGCAAGGCCGAGTCGCCGGTCACCCCCCTCGCCTGGTAAAGCGCCGTGCTTGCGCTCCGGGCGGCTGGCGGCTAACCTAATCAACGCTCCCGGCCGCCTCGCTTTTATGGGCGCGAGGCAGAATCCGTGCCCCCACAAAAAGTATTCAACCTTACCCGCTGGTTCTCGATCGTCGCGTTCCTCTCCATCGCGGCGACCAGCGCCGTCACCGCCTTCGCCCTTTCCCGATTCCTGACGGACCGGATGCTGGAGCGCGACGGCGAGCTGACCATGGAATTCATCCAGAGCGTGGCCCGCATCCAGGACGCGGAAGCAGTGTTCGATGCCGCCACCCCCGCGGAGGCCGTCAGAGGAGACATCGGGGAGTTCTTCCTGCACATTTCGTCCATGCCGGACGTGCTGCGGGC
>DKBC01000104.1 GCA_002451065.1 Betaproteobacteria bacterium UBA6910 | reverse complement strand
ATCTTCAAGATGCGCCGGCGCAAGCATTACCGGAAGTCCCAGGGGCATCGTCAGAATTTCACCGAGGTCCGCATCGACAGCATCAACGCGGCTTAAGGAGTCAAATCATATGGCACACAAGAAAGCAGGCGGCAGCTCCCGCAACGGTCGTGATTCCCAGTCGAAACGCCTCGGAGTGAAACGCTTTGGCGGCGAAATCGTCCCCGCGGGCAGCATTATCGTCCGCCAGCGGGGCACCAGGATGCACCCTGGCGAGAATGTGGGGATGGGGCGAGACCACACCCTTTTCGCCAAGGTGACGGGCAGGGTCCATTTCGCCGAGAAGGGCAGTCTGCGGCACAAGGTCGTGAGCGTATTGCCGGCCTGAGAAGCCGGGACAGCGTAGAAAAGCCCTATCCTTCCGATAGGGCTTTTTTTTCTCCATGTCCCCTGGAAGTATCCGCCGCAACGCCGATCGCCCGGCGACTTTCCTCCCATCGCCCCATGAAGTTCATCGACGAAGCCATTATCCAGATCCATGCCGGGAAAGGGGGAGACGGCGTGGCCAGTTTCCGCCGGGAAAAATATGTTCCCCGGGGAGGACCGGATGGCGGCGACGGAGGCCGGGGTGGCAGCATCTGGGCGGTCGCCGACCGCAACATCAACACCTTGATCGATTACCGCTACGCGCGCATCCACCGGGCGGCGCATGGCCAGAGGGGCCAAGGGGGAAACTGTTACGGGCGCGGGGGCGAGGACGTGGTCCTGCGCGTGCCGGTGGGAACCGTCATCACCGACCGAGTCACCAGCGAGCTCGTGGCGGATCTGAAGCGGCACGAGCAGAAGGCCCTGCTGGCCAAAGGCGGCAGCGGCGGGCTCGGAAACTCCCATTTCAAATCCAGCACCAACCGGGCGCCACGCCAGTTTACCCGGGGGGAGCCGGGGGAGGAGCGCGAGTTGCGTCTGGAACTCAAAATCCTGGCCGACGTTGGGTTGCTGGGGATGCCCAATGCCGGAAAGTCCACGTTCATTCGCGCGGTTTCTGCGGCCCGCCCGAAAGTGGCGGACTATCCCTTCACCACGCTGCATCCGCAACTCGGAACGGTGCGCATTGACCACAGCCGAAGTTTCGTCATTGCTGACATTCCCGGGCTGGTCGAAGGCGCCGCGGAAGGCGCAGGTCTAGGCCACCAGTTCCTGCGCCATCTGGCGCGAACCCGTCTGCTTCTTCACCTGGTGGACATCGCACCGCTGGATGAACACGCCGACCCGGTGCGGGAGGCGAAGGCCATCGTACGCGAACTCCGGAAATTCGATCCGGCCCTCCAGCGCAAGCCCCGTTGGCTAGTGATAAATAAGATAGACCTGCTCCCGCCGGAAATCCGGGAGGCCCGTTGGCAGCAGTTCGTGCGGGACTTGGGATGGAGGGGCAAAACCTTTATCATCTCCGCCCTGACCGGGGAGGGCTGCCGCGAATTGTGCCTGGCTGTCGCTGGCGAACTGGAGCGCCGCGCCCAGCGCGCTCGAGCCGACGCTGAAGAGCAAGGCTGAGCACACTTTTTTGACACCGCCGGACCTGATGAAATCCCTTCTTACAGAAGCGAAGCGTTTCGTGGTCAAGGTCGGCAGCGCGCTGGTGACCAACGAGGGGCGCGGACTGGACCACGAAGCCCTCACGCGATGGTCGGAGCAGATCGCCGTTCTCAAGCAAGAGGGGCGGGAGGTGGCCCTGGTGTCGTCGGGTGCGATCGCGGAGGGCATGCAGCGCCTCAACTGGCGGGAGCGCCCGCGCGCCCTGCACGAGCTGCAGGCCGCCGCGGCAGTCGGCCAAATGGGGCTGGTACAGGCTTACGAGTCCTGCTTTCGCAGGCACGGCCTGCACGCGGCCCAAATCCTGCTGACCCACGATGACCTGTCCAATCGCAAGCGATACCTGAACGCCCGCTCTACCCTGCTCACGCTGCTTGGGATGAACGTCATCCCCGTGATCAACGAAAACGACAGCGTGGTCACCGACGAAATCCGGTTCGGGGACAACGACACTCTGGGCGCTCTGGTCACGAACCTGATCGAAGCAGACTGCCTGGTGATACTCACGGACCAGGAGGGGCTGCATACCGCAGATCCCCGCAAGGACCGCGCGGCGACGCTGGTTCGGGAGGCTCGGGCCGGAGATCCACAGTTGGAACGCATTGCGGGCGGCGCAGGCAGCACCCTGGGACGCGGCGGCATGGCAACCAAGATCATTGCCGCCAAGCGCGCGTCCCGCAGCGGCGCCCATACCATCATCGCCTCCGGCCGCGGGCACGACGTCCTGCTGCGCCTCGCCGCCGGAGAGGCGATCGGAACTCATTTGCGCGCTGAAACCGTCCCCATTGCCGCCCGCAAGCAGTGGCTGGCAGACCACCTCCAGGCACGCGGCCGGCTGATTCTCGACGCCGGGGCGGTCACGGTGCTAAGGGAAAAGGGCAGGAGCCTGCTTCCTATCGGGGTGCAGGCAGCGCAGGGGGACTTCGAGAGGGGAGAACTGGTGGTTTGCGTGGGGCCTGACGGAAGCGAGGTGGCGCGGGGGCTGGTCAACTACAGTTCCGACGATACGCGTAAGATTCTGCGCACGCCGTCGTCCGAAATCGAGGCCAAGCTGGGCTATGTGGACGAACCCGAATTGATCCACCGGAACAACCTGGTCCTGATCTGAGAACGCGGCAGTCGCACGGCATCCTGGCGACGGCGCCCCGGCAACTTGTCGCACCTACAAGCATTGATGGCTATCCGTCTTGACCATGCGCTGGTCGCAACGTCGGCGCTGATTCTCGCCGCCGCAAGCGTGCATGCCGAAACCGATCAGGAGCCTCCGCCGCCCCCGACTGCAGCCGCACCGCAACCTGAGCCCGGCCTGTGGGAAATCCTGGTTCGTATCGACGTACCTGAAGGTCCAATCAAGGACGCCAGTCAGGCAATGCGGCACTGCTACACGCGGGAAGAACTGGCGGACCTGCGAACGACTATACCGCGCGCCGATCCCGATTGCTCCGTCAGGGATTTCCGGCTCGAAGGTAACCGCGCAACGTGGACCCTGAGCTGTCCAGGTTCGAGCGTCGTGTCAGGCGGCGGTGAGATGATCCTCGGCAGGCAGGCTTATGCAGCCAACATCTGGAATGAAATCACGGAAGGTGACCGGGTGCTGAGGGTCACGCAAAGGATTCGCGCCCGGCGTCTCGGCGATTGCATGGCTGGCGAACCGGAATCCGGGTCCGGGGAGGATTCCGGCGCTCAGTCGCCGCCCGCATCCCCGCCGCTGCGGTAACGCTCGGCAGCCCGCGGATGCATTCCGTCCTGCAGTGCCCTGATGGCCTCGTCCCGACTGCTGACCATGACCTTTTCGGGACAGAAGAACTCCTTATAAAGTACGAGCCGATGCTCTGCCTGCCGGACACCGACGGTAATCGGCTCCCATAAGGCGTGGCGGTTCCGCGACCAGGTGTTGTCCGGGCGACCAAACGCATAGAGCTTGCGCTCCCGGGTGGTACAGCGCATGCCCTCGAAGGTCACATTCTCGGCGCCGGATGGAGACCGAACCACCAGGGAATAGCGCACCACGCCGTCTGGCCCCGGAATGATGGACTCCGCGTCTATGAAATAACTCAGAGGAATGGCCGGGCTTACCTGGAAGGAAAGCAAGGATTCCGGCTTCGGATATCGTGGAAGCTTGGCCTCGACTTCCTTCCAGGGCTTGTCGCCTTCGAAATCCTCCTCGAACGACTGGGCAATGGCCCCTGCTGCCGCCAAAAGGCATGGCAGGAGCCACAGTCGCCTCATATCAGGCCAGGTCCGAGATCAACGAGGCGCGTATTTCTTCCGGAACGGGAGCTATTTCGTGACGGTACTTCGGGTGATCAACCCCGACGGAGAGCCCAGCGCCACCTTTGAGGGCAGCTACCATACTGGACGACAGTTCAAATCGGAGAAAATGCACCGACGAGGTCTTCTCCTCCGTCTCCCGCTCCAAGTCTTCGTCAGCGATTGCATAAACCGGATCGAAACCCTTGATCCGGACCCAGGTCCTGTCCTCGATGCCGATCAACTCCCCGAGCTTGGCCGCCCGCACTCCGGGATCCGGGTATTCGATCATCATCGTGGCCTTCCAGTTGCTCCCGTCCGGCACCAGGGGATTGTAGGCGGACAATTCCTCCTCTATGCCCTCCTCCTCGAATATGCGCTCCGCGCGCAGCATCTCCTGAACTTGGTAGCGCATCGTGAGTTCGTCTTCAAAAATCAGGGTGACATCGGGACCGACATGAATCGTACGATTTTTTTTGTGGGCCATGACTTTGGCCCGAAACTCGGGCCGCACCTTGGCGTAGGCCTCGAGCGTCATCAAGGTGTCGCGGGTGATATGGGGCATCATAGAGTCCCTCCTTTCATAAACCGTAGGCCATCCTGATCAGGGTGATGGGGTGCTGCTTCTGCGCCCGGCCATCACCCATCCCCTGCTGGATATGTCGGCCGGCAATGGCGCAATCGGAACTGATGTAATCCGGCTCCCCGTTGGCCATCTGGCGGAACACCGGGCGTCCAATCTTCATGGAATCCTTGAAATACTCTGTCTTGACGCCCCAGGTGCCGTCATGGCCGGAGCAGCGCTCCACCGTATTCACAGTGGTGCCGGGAACCAGCTTGAGCATCTCCTCGGTCTTGCGGCCCATGTTCTGAACCCGAAGATGGCAGGCGATATGGTAGGAGACCTTGCCCAGGGGCTGCTTGAAATCGGTCTTCAGCAGCCTGTCCTTGTTACGCAGTACCAGATATTCGAAGGGGTCGAACATCGCTTCCGCCACCGCCTTCACCTCGGGGTCGTTCGGGAACAGCAGCGGAAGCTCCGACTTGTACATAAGGGTGCAGGAGGGAATCGCGGTCAGAATCGCGTAGCCCTCTCTGGCCACCTTCGCCAACTGGGGGATGTTGGTGTTCTTGAGCCGTTCCACGGCATCGAGGTCGCCCAGTTCGAGTTTGGGCATGCCACAGCAAGCCTCCTTCTCCAACAGGCGGACCGGAACGTCGTTATGCTCGAGGATTTTGATAAGGTCCAAGCCGATGCCGGGTTCGTTGTAATTCACGTAGCAGGTGGAATAGATCGCCACCTTGCCCGGCGTGCGCTCACCGTCCTTGGCCGGCAAATCGGACTTGGGGCGCGCAGCCGAACGGAACTTCCTGCCGGCATAGTCCGGAAGCCTGCGCTCGGCCGCAATGCCCAGCACGCTTTCCATGACCTTGCGGGTAGCTCGCCCCTTGTTGAAGGCGTTCACGGCCTGTACCACGACCGGAATCGTGGCGAGCTTGCCGAGCGCGTCCGTGCTCGAGAGCAAGCGGTCGCGGAAGCTGGTTTCGCCCTTTCTGAATTTCACCGCCTTGGCCCGCAACATGAGGTGCGGGAAATCCAAATTCCACGGATGCGGAGGGACGTAAGGACACTTCGTCATGTAGCACATGTCGCAGAGGTAGCACTGGTCCACGACCTTCCAGTAATCCGCCTTTGCCACGCCGTCCAGCTCGCCGGTGGATCCGTTGTCGACAAGGTCGAACAGGCTGGGAAACGCATTGCACAGGTTCACGCAGCGCCGGCAGCCATGACAGATGTCAAACACCCGGTGCATTTCGTCGTAGACCTTGCCTTCGTCGTAATAATCCGGCGACTTCCAGTCGACGGCGTGCCGGGTAGGTGCTTCCAGGCTCCCTTCTCTTACGGTCATGACGTTTCCCCCAAATCCCGAGCAATGCTGAAAGAGATGGCGCGCCGGAGCGCGCCATCTTGGAAGCTACAGGCCCTTCGACTCAGTCTGCGAGGCTGTCCAACGCCTTTTGGAAGCGGTTCGCGTGGGACCGCTCGGCCTTCGCGAGGGTCTCGAACCAGTCGGCGATTTCGTCGAAACCCTCGGAACGGGCCTGCTTGGCCATGCCGGGGTACATGTCCGTGTACTCATGGGTCTCGCCCGCAACTGCGGCCTTCAGGTTGTCCCGCGACCCACCGAAGGGCAATCCGGTTGCCGGATCCCCGCATTGCTCCAGATACTCCAAGTGGCCATGGGCATGCCCGGTCTCACCCTCGGCCGTCGACCGGAAAAGAGCGGCCACGTCGTTTTGACCCTCGACGTCGGCCTTGGCGGCAAAGTACAAATAGCGACGGTTGGCTTGGGACTCACCCGCAAAAGCGGCTTTCAGATTGTCGTGGGTCTTGGAACCTTTAAGTTGCATCGTCTTCTCCTTGGTTGAGAAACAAAATTAACCACAGCGCGTATTGCAATAGCAAAAAGAATAATAAACAGTCAGAAACGCATTTTTTTAGACTTGGTCTAATTATTGCGCAACGCCCCTTCTCTGTCAACGAAAGGACACCAGGAGCGTAGGAGCACACCGGCGTTAATGGGACAAAAGGCCCTCGATCTCCGCGAAGGTGCGAACGATTTCCTGGGTCTGTATTTGAATTCCGAGCTGGCGCGCAATCTGGGTTACGGAAAATATCCCGCGCACGCGCTGCCGCCGGTCCTCGTCCGCGTCCACCACCAGCGCGTGCTGCCGGCCCCGGGCGCGCAATGTCTCCACCACATGACCTACCTTGGCCGCGAGCACGTCGGCGAGACTGAGCACCTCCAGATGCGCCTGGGGCGTCATAATGTCCTTGACCAGGATCTCGCCGTGCGTGCCGCCGTGATGCTGGATGAACTGCATGGGCTTTTCGCCGAGAAAGTCGGTGGCGGTGAAAAGGCCAACCACGCGCCCATCGACGCCCGTCACCAGTAGCAGGCGGACCCGGTTCACGATCATCCGCGTATTCGCCGCGTCAATGGTCTCGTGGGGATCGATGGTTACAGGGGCCACCAGCCGGAGATCGGTCATCACCTCGATCGCCGGGCTTTCCATGCGGACCCGCGCCGGGAGTGCGTGCGCGGGCGTCACGTAGCCGGCGCCTGGTTCCAGAAAAGCCGCTTTCAGGGGCGGATAAGTACGGTCCATCGACTCACTCCTTGAATTATCGATCCTCGCGGGAATGTGCACCACGCAACGACTTCTGGAACATCCCGTACCACGGCGCGTTAACCTGCGTGTCCAGTGCTCCGACGCCGGTGCCCCGCCCGAAACGGGGTGCGGTGACGACCGCCGTTGCGCGGCAGGAAGCGCTCCAGTTCAGATAGCGCGAGGCGATACACCTCGCGCTTGAACTCAATCACGCTCTCAAGCGGTATCCAGTAGCCGCTCCAGCGCCAGGCATCGAACTCCGGATGATCGGAAGCGCGCAGCGACACGTCGCTGTCGCGGCCGACCAAGCGCAGCAGATACCAGATCTGTTTCTGGCCCCTGTAGTTGCCCCGCCACTCACGCCGGATCCACTGTGGGGGAACCTCATAGCGCAACCACCCCCGGGTCCGACCAAGGATCTGCACATGCGCCGGCTCGAGACCCACCTCCTCACGCAATTCCCGGTACATGGCCTGCTCCGGAGTCTCTCCCGACTTAATGCCTCCCTGGGGAAACTGCCAGGAATGCTGGTTGACGCGCTTGCCCCAAAAAACCTCATTCTTCCAGTTGATAAGGATGATTCCGACGTTCGGGCGATATCCGTCGCGATCAATCATGGCAATCACCCGCCAATTCGTTAGAATTGCAGCAATTTTTCCACATTTTCATGGGAAGTAGAAGCAATGTTCCGATTCTGCCAGACACTGGCGGGGGCAGCGGCAGCCCTTCTGGCCGCCTGCGGCAATCTGGCGCCTGCGGATCGCCCGGCACACACTTTTCAGAACGCCCACACGTTTGGCGCCACTGCAATTGCCTTCAGCCCAGACGGCGCGCGGATGGCGAGCGGCGGCTACCGCGGCGACCTGCGCCTCTGGCAGGTCAGTCCGCCGAAGCTTCTGCACTCCTTCCCGCCCCACGACGACAGCGTCCGGGCCATCGCCTTTGTGTCCGACGCTCACCTGATCAGCGCGGGAGACGACGGGAATCTGGTTGTCTGGGACGTGGACAACCGCAGGCCCCTGGCCCGGCAAGCCACGTTACCGGTCGCTGCCATCGCGAGCGACGAGCGCCAGGCATTCACCGGGCACCGCGACGGCGTCCTGCGGGCCTGGCGCTTCCCATCGCTCCAGCCCGTGGGCGAGGCAAGCGTCGGGGCTCCCATCATTGCCGTCGCTCTTCATGGCAACCTCCTGGCGGTGGCAACCGATTCCGGCCGGGTCGCCTTGTTTGGCCCGGAACCGCAGTGGCTGCGGGACTTGCAGACCAAAGGGCCGGTCGCGCACGACCTCCGTTTCAGCCCGGACGGGAGGCAGATTTTTGCCGGTGCTTGGTTCCGGCTTCTGGTCTGGAACGTGGCGGACGGCGAGCTTCAGAGCATCGTGACCGACCACACCGGACTGCTCAATTCGGTAGATGTCAGCCCGGACGGGCGCCAGCTCGTAAGCCTAGGGCGCCACACCGACTCCGCGATCCGGATCTGGGACCGGGAGCATCTCACGGTGGAGCGCCGCTACCAAGCCCACGAACTGTGCGGCGCGATGATCCGTTTCAGTCCCGATGGGCGACATATGGCATCGGCCTCCGATGACGAAAGTATTCGATTATATGACCTGCGAGGCCAGGCTTCCTCCCGCGGCGCTCTTTCCCCCTGACCTCCCACCACTGGATCGAACGCGATGCGCGTATCGCAATTCTTCATCGCCACCCTGAAGGAAGCGCCCACGGAGGCGGAAACCACCAGCCACAAGCTGATGATGCGCGCCGGGCTGATCCGTCGCTTGGGCAGCGGCCTGTACACGTGGATGCCCCTTGGCCTGCGCGTTCTGCGCAAGGTC
>DKBC01000006.1 GCA_002451065.1 Betaproteobacteria bacterium UBA6910 | reverse complement strand
CAGCACGTGGCCCCGGGAAAACACTGCGATGTTGACCAGGCGTACCACCCGGTCCTGACCGATGAGCGCCCGCTTTACCTGCTCCTCCAAACTCAGGGCTCGGGTGCGCCAATCGGCCAGTAACGGGTCATTGAGCTTCATGGAAAGGTTACCCGTTGGTCCACAGTCATGTCAGCAGAGGCTGTTCGCGCCGCCCGCAAACGCCCGGTCAGGTTTCCCGGCTGCGTTCGATGCGGACACCCACGCGCTTGACGTTGGGCAGGATCGCGATCTTGGCCACCGAGAGTTTGACCCAAGGGGCGCCGAACTCGTTCAGTATGACGGAGGCAATGTGTTCGGCCAGGGTCTCCAGCAGGGTCAGATTGAGGTTCTCGAGATCGGTGCGAATGCGTTTCTCCACGGTTTCGTAATCGATGGTGTCCAGGATCTCGTCGGTGGCGCCGGCCTTGGGACTCGGGAGTCCGATCTCGATGTTGAGCTCGATGGTCTGGGGCCGCAGTCGTTCCCACTCGTGGACGCCGACAACGGTGTCCACGCGGAAGTCCTGCAGGAAAATGCTGTCCATGGACCGTAATCGGGTGAGGTAAAGGCGTGGGCCGGGACCCGCAATTGTAGGTTATTCGACGGCGGTCTCAAACCGAGGCGCGGATCAGGGCCTGCCGCCGGCGCCTACGCGCTCGAACCTACCAAAGTGCAGGAGGATGGTCGGAAGGATCAGCAGGTTGAGGAGGGTGGAGGTCACCAGACCGCCGACGATGATGGTGGCCATGG
Organism: Betaproteobacteria bacterium UBA6910; assembly: GCA_002451065.1. GTDB lineage: Bacteria > Pseudomonadota > Gammaproteobacteria > Burkholderiales > UBA6910 > UBA6910. The sequence continues at coordinate 12,273 of DKBC01000006.1, read as the reverse complement.
GACCCTCGATCTCGCGCCCCGGCTGGCCGCTGCCCAAAGCCAGCGGGAGCAGTCCGAGGGCGGTTACCAGGGCCGTCATCAGGATCGAGGGCAGCCTTTCGGACGCACCGCGGATGGCGGTATCGCGATTCCAGACCGCACCCTCGTGTTCCACCAGATGATGGTAATGGGAGACGAGCATGACCGAGTTGCGGAGCGTGATTCCGAACAGGGTCACGAAACCAACCATGGACCCCAGGGATACCCATCCTCCCTCCAGCAGCACCGCCACCACTCCTCCGATCAAGGCAAAGGGCAGGTTCACGAACGCCAGGGCTAGATTTCGCAGGCTGCGGAAGGCGAGGTACAGCAGCAGGGCGACGCCAACGCCCGCAATCAGGGCGTGCACGAGGAGATCCCGCCGGGCCCGGGCTTGGGCCTCGCCGGTGCCGGCATATACCAGGTAGTTGCCGGGAGTGAGTGTCACCCGCTCGGCGATTCGCTTGCGCGCCTCCGCCATGAACGCTTCGGGGTCGCGACCGCTGACGTTGCAGGTGATGACCTGCACGCGCTTGCCCCCGGCGCGCAGGATCTTGTAGCGGCCGTCCGCCAGGCGAATGTTCGCCACGTCTTCCAACCGCAGCGCCCGCGCGTCCGGGGTGCGCAACGGCAGTGCGGCTACCCTTGTTAGGTCGCGCCGGGCCGCAGGGTCAAGCGTGACCGTGACCCCCAGGACCTGTCCCCCGTGATAGACCTGGGCCACGGGCGCGCCTTCGTAGGCCGCCTGCACGGTTTCGAGCACGTCCAGCGGAGCGAGGCCCCACTGCGCCAGCTTGTCGTGGCGCAGACGGATGGAGAGTTCCGGCGTTCCGGGCGGCGCCTGGAGCTGGACGTCGGTGGCTCCGGGCACGCCCGCGAGTATCCGCGCCACGGCCCGGGCGTCGCGGTCGATGCCGTCCAGCTCCGGGCCGAACACGCTGACGATGACCGCGGCCGGGTAACCGGCCACCGTTTCCTCGATGCGCTCGGTCAGAAAAGTATTGACGGCGAAGTTCACGCCCGGGAACCCGCCGGAGCCCCGGTAGGCGGATTCATCCTCATCGCCGGCAGATGATTCGCCGGCGCCAGCCCCCGACATTACCCCGCGGATCTGGCGTAGAATGCGGGTCTGTTCCTCGCCCGGCAGCGGCCCGATTTCCACCTCGAACTCGCTGTAATGGGTGCCGAACGTGTCGGCGCCGTTCGGAGCGCGGCCGACCCACTGGGCGACCGACTGCACTCCGGGGATGCGTCCCACGGCTGTCGTCACCAGGTTGCCGATGCGCAAGGACTCCTGTTCCGAGGTGCCGGGAATGGCGGTCATGTGGAGGATGTAATGCCCCTCCTTCAACGGCGGAATGAACTCCCCGCTGAACAGGGGCAGGAGCGCCATCCCGGCGGCGAGGCCAAGCCCCGCCGTGATCAGGACGGCTTGGGGTCTTTTCTCGATGTTCTCGAGCAGCCTCACGTAGCGGGGCTTGAGCCAGGCGATGAGAGGCGGATCGCCGCGACCCAGGACTCGCCCACTCAGCATCAGGTGGGCCAGCGCCGGGGTTACCGTGAGCGCCACCACCAGCGACGCAAGGATGGCCAGGATATAGGCGAGGGCGAGGGGCGCGAATAGCTTGCCCGCGACGCCGGACAGGGTGAGGAGGGGCACGAACACCAGCGCCACAATGAAGGTGGCGTACACCACCGAACTGCGAACCTCCATGGAAGCCTCGTAAACCACCTGGAACCCCGGCTTTGGATCCGCCAGCGCCTGGTTTTCGCGGAGCCGCCGGAAAATGTTTTCGCAATCGATGATGGCGTCGTCCACCACCTCGCCCAGGGCGATGGCGAGGCCGCCCAGGACCATGATGTTGAGGCTGATGTCCAAGTGCTCGAGCACCAGCACCGCGGCGAGCAGCGAGAGGGGGATTGCGATTGACGAGATGAAAGCGGTGCGCGCGTTGTAAAGGAAGAGGAACAGTACCGAGACCACGAGCAGCGACCCCAGGAGGACGTCGCGCTGGACATTGGCAACGGCCGTCTCGATAAAGTTGGCGGGACGGAACAGGCGGGGATGCAGGTTCACCTGCTGCCGCTCCAGCAGGGGCTTGAGGTCATCTAGGGCGCGCTCCAATGCGGCGGTGACCGCCCGGGTCTTGGCCCCGAACTGGCCCTGCACCATGAGAAACACCCCCGGCTTGCCGTTGATGGCAGCCGCACTAATGGATGGCGCGGGGCCTTCAACGATGCGGGCCACGTCCGCCAAAGTGATCACGGCGCCGTTGCGCACGGCGACCGGTGCCAGCCCCAGGTCCCGGAGGTCCCCGGCCTGGCCTTCCGTGGCGAGGACAATGCGCTGGTTGGCGTTCTCCACGTAACCCGCGCCGCGCACGCCCGTCGCCCGCTTTGCGGCCGCAAGCACTTCGGCGAGGGCCAGCCCGTAGCGGGCGAGCCGCGCCGGATCCGCCTGGATCTGCCATTGCCGCACTTCGCCGCCGAAGACGTTGACATCGGCCACTCCGCGGACTCCGAGGAGATGAGGGCGCAGGGTCGAGTCCACCAGCGCGCGCAACTCCATCAGTGATCGCTGCTCGGAAGTCACTCCAAGCCCGAGCACCGTGCTCGCCGAGGAAGTCAGCGGCGTGATGGAGGGTGTGATGCCGGACGGAAGCTGGGGGATCACCTCGCCGAGCCGCTCCGCGATCATCTGCCGGTTGCGGAAAATGTCGGAGCCTTCCTCGAACACCGCCGTCACCACGGACAACCCGGGAATCGACTGGGAACGCAAGGAGGCGAGGCCCGCCACCCCGGCGACGGCCGATTCGATGGGTCGGGTGACGAGGGTCTCGGTGAGCTGGGCGTTGAGCCCCGGCGTCTCTGTCTGGATTACGACCTGGCTCGGCGAGAACTCGGGGAACACGTCGAGGCTCGCCAGGTAGAGCCGATGCATCCCGTACAGAGTGACGGTGAGCGCCAGCGCCAGCACCACGCCGGGCCGGCGGACCGAGAAGTGGACGAGGGCGCCGATCATGCGGGTCGGCTTAGGGGCCGGCTGCCCTCAGTCCTCATTCTCATTGGTAATCCGGCCCCGAAATTCCTCGGATAGGAGGAGTTGAGCGCCGCGCACGACGACTCGCTCGCCCGCTTTCAGGGTTTCGTCGAACCACCCGTCGCCAGCGGGCTCCCCGGTGCTGACCGCCCGCCGCTCAAAGCGGTCGGGAGCTTCCTGAACATAGACCCAGGCCGAGCCTCCGTGCCAGACCACCGCGGAATCGGGAACGGTGACACCCTCCGTCGGGGATCCGTTTAGGACCAGGCGGCCCGCCACGCGGGCACCGGAGCGCAATCCCTCGGCGCTGGTGCGGAAGAAAAACGTGGTACCCGGAAAAGCCGGATCGGTCCGGGGTGCCGGAGAGACCGGAGTCGCCCGTCGCTGCGGCCCGGAGTTCCCGGGCAGCACCACCTCCAGGGGTCCCAAGGTTGGGGGGGCGGAGTGCCCCGGCGCGAGAGTCATCATTAACAGGACCTCTTGCCCGTCCAGCAGGCGCTCCAGTTCCGGTGATCGGGGTGCCATTGCCCAGCGGGCGATCTCCCGCCCCCACTCTTGGCGCAGTCGCTGGACCAAGGCGCCCACGCGGCTCTCGGCTCCGGCGAGCCGCGACTCCGCCGTGACCCGCTCCGCGTCGGCAGTTTCGACCGCCCTCTGGGACGCCGTCTGGTCCGCTTGGTGTAGCGTGACAAGGCGCCGGTGCTCCACCCGGCTGCGTTCCACCGCCGCACGCAACGCGGGCATTTCCGTGTTGGCCGCGACGAGAAGAGCCCGGGTCTCGAGCAACGGGCCGAGGTCCAGGATTCGGCCCTGCATGGGCAGGGCGGGGTGCATCGCATGGGGTGCGAGGGCTCGGGTCTCGATGCCGCTGGCGGTCTGTATCGCTGGGCTGACGCGGACCTCGGGGCCGCCGTCGTCGCCCGCGGCCCCGGGCGGCGCGGGCACCGGCAGCGCCGGCTCCCCGACCAGGCCCCGGATTTCATCCCGGCCCAGGAACACCGTCGACCAGGCCAAGGCAATGATGAGAACCAGTTGCACGATGAAGGCAGTACGAGTAATTACCATGGAGCTTCCCATCCCCCGACCATGGCCGGCTTGCGTGGATCCGCGGCAGGTCCGCTCAGCCGGCGTTGCGTGGCGTCCTCCAGGTCGAGACGGGCGCGCTGGGCCGTGGCAAACGCATTCAAGCGCTCCCGTGCCGCCTCGACCAACGCGGTGTCGGCCGCCAGGACCTCTCCCCGGTCGGCGGCGCCGGCGGCGAGGGCGCGCTCCGCCCGCGCCGACTGTTCCCCGGCCGTCTTCTCCAGCAGGGCCGCCTTCTCCAGCGCGCCCACGCCAGCGCGGTAGTTCACCAGCGCAACTTCCACCTGGGCGATGGTCTGGGCCTGCAGCGCCATGAAATTGCTGGCCGCCAGTTCCCGGCGCGCTTCGGCCTCCCGCACCGGTGCCGAGCGGTCCTGGAGCAATTGCAGGGGGATCGTGAGCGCGAGCAGCCAGACCTGGTCGCCCTGATCCCACAAATATCCGGGCTTGATCGCCAAGTCCGGGTACTGGTTCGCCACGGCGAGTTTCAGGGCGGCATCGGCCTCGTCATAGCTCAGTAGCGCCCGCCGAATGTCCGCCCGGTCCGTGAGGGCCGCCTCCCGAGCCTGGGCAAGCATCGGGGGAGGTGGCAGGGACTCTATCTTGGAAAAGTTCAACTGCACGTTTCGCAGCGCGTCGGGGGACAGACCAACGGCCTCGGCCAGCAACGCGCGGGCGCGTTCAGCCCGGGCGCGGGCCTGCTCCAGGCGGAGAGAGGCCTGGTCAAAGGTGCGCAGGGCCCCGATTGCCTCCGTGCGGGTGGCGGTGCCGGCTGAGAGCTGCCGCTGCGCCGATGCGTTTGCCGTCGCGGCTATTTCCAGCTCACGCTCGGCGAGTTCCGTTTCGCGCCGGGCAAGGAAAACATCGACAAGCTGGCGCTGCACGCGGCTCGCCACCTGCCAGGAGGTCGCGACGGCCGCGACCCGCGCCGATTCCATCCGCGACCGCGCCTGCTCCAGGCGGGCCTCGCGCTTGTCCGATGGGGAAAGGGGCAACTCCAGTTCCAGCCCGTAGCTCCACCGCGACTGGCCGGCATCCGCTTTGCCGTGATGCTCGAGCAACGGCTTGGCCGATGGAATGCCCGGCATCGCAGCGACATCCATGGCCGCCTCAAACACCGCGACGTTGGCCCGAGCGGCGTCCAGGTCGGGATGGAAATGCAGGGCGAGGAGGGTGAGCTCGGTGACGCCCCAGTATTTCAAAGGCCACTCTTCGATCCGAACCCCGCTTTGCTCAAAAAAGATTCGAACCGATGGTTCGTCCGGGGAGCGGGCGTAGAACTGGTCTGCGGTCGCCTCCGGGGAAAGCGCCTGGGGACGAAAAGGCTGCATGCCGCAGCCTGCCACGGTGCAGGCAAGCAACAACGCGCCGAGCGCAACGTGTTTCAAGGTCAGGACCCCTGAGCGGAAGCTACTGCCGCGAGTTTCTGTCTTTGGCATAGGGCGGCCTCTATAATCTAACCCGCCGCAAACAATTCGGGTAGGGAAAGGATGGGGGCAAGGGTGCGGGCGGAATTGTGGGCTGGAGTGTTATGGTCTCTGGCGTTTGCGGCCGTGGCCGCCGAGCCGCTTCCTGTCAGCGCCGTCGCCGAAGGTGTCTATGTGCACTGGGGAGCCCAGGAGGACTCGAGCCCCCGCAATCTCGGGGACATCGCCAATCTCGGGTTCGTCGTGGGCGAGCGGTGCGTCGCTGTCATCGACACCGGCGGCACCGCGGAGGTTGGGCGCCGGCTTCGCGCGGCGGTGCGCCAGGTGACCCCGCTACCCGTCTGTTACGTCATCAACACCCATGTCCATCCCGACCACATTTTCGGGAATGGGGCCTTCGAGGCCGAGAGCCCGACTTTCGTGGGCCACGTCAAGCTTCCCCAGGCCATGGCGGCTCGCGGGTCCACCTATCTCCATGCTCTGGAGCGGGATTTCGGGGATGCGGCCCGGGGAACCAAGGTGATCGCGCCGGGCACGGTGGTCATGGACGAGGCACAACTGGATCTCGGCGGCCGGGTGCTGAAACTTCGCGCCTGGCCGACCGCTCATACAGACAACGACCTTACGGTATACGATGTCAGGACAGGAACGCTGTTTCTGTCGGACCTGCTGTTCGTCGAGCGGATCCCCGTGGTGGACGGAAGCCTCAAGGGCTGGCTGGCGCTCCACCCCCGGATCCTCGCGCTTGAGCCGGCCCGGGTCGTGCCGGGTCATGGAATGGTCAAGGGATCGCTGGGAGGAGCGCTGGCGGCCCAGGAGCAGTACTTGAGCACCCTGCAGCTGGAGGTTCGGGCGGCTATCGGGAAGGGCTGGACCCTGCGACAGGCGGTGGATCGGGTGGGAACCCCCGAAGGGCGGAACTGGCTGCTTTGGGACAGCTTCCACAAGCGCAACGTGACGGCGGCTTACGCCGAGCTGGAATGGGAAGATTGACGAGAGGAGCACGAATAATGAAAGGGTTTGTCGGCAAGTTGCTGCTGGGGGGGCTGCTGGGGCTGGCCGTGGTGGTCGGAACGGGGTCGGCCGCCGACGAGAAGGCCAAGGACGAGCCTTGGCCGAAGCTTAGCAAGGTGTTGTTTGGCGATCGGACCATCAAGGAGGACGCGGGGGATGTGTTGACGCTGGAAGCGCCGGTCCGGGCGGAGGACGCCGCAGTGGTGCCGATCGCGATTCGGACCCGGCTCGAGCAAACGCCGGAGAAATACATCCGGAAGATATACCTGGTCATCGACAAGAACCCCTCCCCGGTCGGCGTGGTGTTCACCCTGACACCGGACAGCGGGAAGGCGGACCTGGAGACGCGGGTGCGCATCGAGGAATACACCCACGTCCGGGCTATCGCCGAAACCAATGATGGAAGCCTGTTCATGGCGACCAAGTTCGTGAAGGCGTCGGGCGGGTGCTCGGCCCCGGCCGGCAAAGATCTCGAAGCCGCCATGGCGCGCCTGGGCAAGATGAAGTTTCGCGTGGACAAGGAGGTGGCTTACAACCAGCCCAACCAGGCGCAGCTCATGATCAGCCATCCCAACATTTCCGGACTGGCCATGGACCAGGTGACGCGACTGTACGCGCCGCCGCATTTCGTGCGCAAGATCGACGTCAGCTATGCCGGGAAAACCATTCTTACCGCCGAAGTGGACTTCACCATCAGCGAGAACCCCAATTTCCGCTTCTACTTTGTCCCGCGGGGCGAGGGGGAACTGAAAGCGGAGGTGGTGGACACCAACGACCTTCGGTTCGAGACCTCCGTGGCCCTTCGCGGGGCGCCGGGCTCCTGATCGGGCGTCCATCGGCGTCCGGGCCCCGGGTCAGGGGCGCATCGCGAAACGCAATTGTAGCCATCGCAATTCGTCATGGAACGCCTAGGGTTCGTGGAGGCTCCATGGGTCGTGCTCGTTACATCGTGCCAATGACCGAAAGGAGAAATCCATGATCAGGAAGTTAGCGTTGGCATTGACTGTCGCCTTGGCGGGGTTCCCGGCGCAGGTTCTGGCCTTCGGCTCGGACGTGCCCATCACCCTGGCCATCGAGACCAAAGCCGCTGCGGAACATCGGGCGGACCTTCATGCGGAAAAGCGGGAACTGGTTGAGGAGCGGCTGTCGCTCGCCCAGCCCGCAACCCCTATGGCGGAGGGGTCGAAGGCGCGCTTCGAGGTTTCGCGCCCCTACCTGTCGGAGGCGAAAATGCCGATCACCATGGCAATCGAGACCAAGGCGGCGCCGGACCAGCGTGAGGTGCTGCATGAGATGAAGCGGGACTGGGCGACCGAGCGCGAAGCTCTTCTGAGGCCCTGGGCTCCCGGCAGCAAGACCGCGTCCGGTGTGGGAAGCTAGCGGCGCCCGATTCCGCTATGAAGCAATGACAACGGGCCGGCTAGATCCCGGCCCGTTATGTTTTCTTCCAGGACCAGCAGCTTGCTATTTCGAAACGCCGCAGGTTTTTTTGGCCGCGGCGTGGATGGCGCGAAAGCCCTTCGCGGCCTTCTTGAAATCCTCGGGGTCCCGGAACGCACCCATGCGCTCTCCGCCCATGCCCTGGTAACGGGCGATGGTGGAAGCCTCCACGTAGTCGTCGTAGCTCATCTGCTTCGCGATCTCGTCGATGGCGCAGCTGCATTTGTAGACGTACTGCTGTTCGCCGCCATTGTTCTTGAGGCATTCAAGCACGTACTCCACGCGGTCCACGGTCGGGTAGTCGTGGCCCCAGGCGGTGCCGGCGCAGGCGGCGAGTGAGAGGACGGCCAATAAGCGTTTCATGTTCGTTCTCCTTTGGATATGGAATTATGCGGGAGCGCGAAGACAAAATGAACCCTTGGGCCGTGGCTCCTGGCAGTTGATTCGGGCCGGGCCGGCGCGCTGGATACAATGAACGCGTGAGATCCCCATTGATCCTTGGCCGAGTCCTAAAGTGGTTTGCAGCCCTGGCGCTCGCGGGCGCCGGAATTTGCGGTGCCGCAGCAGCGGGGCTGGAACTCACCCCCGTGGCTTCCGGGGTTTACGTGGTGCAGGGCGCCCTTGCGGAGCCGGCCCCCGCCAACCGGGGGCGCATTTCCAATCTGGGAGTGATCGTCGGAGACGCGGGCGTGATCACGGTCGGCACCGGTACCTCCGAGTCGGAAGCTGAAGCCCTGTTTGCGGCAATCGCGCGCGTCACTGAGCGTCCCGTGGTGCTTGGGATCAACACCCACGCGGCTCCGGACCAGGTGCTGGGCAACGGAGTTTTTGCACGCCGCGGGATCCCGGTTCTCGCCCATCGGGAGACCGACCGCTTCATGGTGCAGAACTGCGATACCTGCATCCGCAACCTGAAGAAGGCCGTGGGTGACGCTGCCCTGGGCGGCACCGCTTTGTCGCGGGCTTCGCGGCTGATCGACGGCAGCGAAGCGATAAGGGTTGGAGGCCGCGAGATTCAGGTGCTCTATTACGGGTGGTCGGCGCAGCCGGGCAGCGTCGCCGTGTATGACTCGGCCTCGGGGGTGCTGTTCGCGGGAGACCTGGCGAGCATCGATCGGATTCCGGAGCTGCGGGCAGCCAGGGTTGAAGGATGGCTGGACGCACTCGGGAAAATGGGGAGCCTTGGAGCGGCGATCCTGGTTCCCGGCCATGGGCCCGTTTCAGATCCGCAGCGCCTCCAGGAAGTCGCCGCTTACCTCAAGCAACTAGAGTCGAGGGTGGTTAAAGCCTACGAATCGGGATCCGGGATCCTGGAAGCCGCGCAGCGGGTGGAGCTTCCGGCGTTCCGGAACTGGGCGCTTTACGAACGCTTTCACCGGGAAAACATACACTTCGTTTATCTCCGGGTCGAAGCCAGGGACTTTGGGCAATGAGGGGCGATCTGTTCCAGGAGCGTGACACCGGGGTGACTCTTCGCCCACGGTTAATCCTGGCACCCACCGATTCGTTCGCTGCCGCGAGGACACCTGCCCGGGGACCCAAATCGTTTGCCGCATTGTGGCATGGACTTTGCAGGAAAATAGGGCTTGGCATACTCGGGCAGACAGCCCCATAGTCCGGGGGGCGATATTAGGTTCCCGGACGGATCCGACAGCGCCAAAGCCGATTTGAAACCGAGGCCCGACTCATGAACTCATCCAGGCAGAAGTCCGGAAGTCCATTGCCCAAGTTGCGCCCAACGCCCAAAGGTCGTCGCGCCGAGCCGGCCGCCCTCGCCGAGGTCCGGAAGCTGATCGGATCCGGACCGCGCCGCCGCGATTTGCTCGTCGAATACCTGCATCGCGTCCAGGACGGGTGCGGACACCTTTCGGCGGCGCACCTGGCGGCGCTCGCCGAGGAGACGAGGCTTTCGCTGGCGGAGGTGTACGAGGTGGCGACCTTCTATCATCATTTCGACGTGGTAAAGGAGGGTGATGCCCCCCCCTCCCTCACTGTGCGGGTGTGCGAAACCCTGTCCTGCCAGATGGCCGGAGGCGACGCGCTCCTCGCGCGGCTTCGGGAAGTCCTCGGGGAAGGCGTGCGCGTGGTGCCGGTTCCCTGCGTTGGCCGCTGCGAGGACGCGCCGGTTGCCGTGGTGGGGCGCAACCCGGTGGGACGCGCGACGCCGGAAACCGTGGCCAGCCTGGTCGAGGCGGGTGCGATTGACGCCGACCCCTCCCGCTACGTGGACTATGAGCGCTATCGCAAAGCGGGCGGCTATCGTGTGTGGCGGGAAGTGTGGGAGGGCAAGCGCAAGCCCGACCAGATCATCGGCATCATGGAAGACTCCGGGCTGCGCGGGCTCGGAGGCGCCGGTTTCCCGGCCGGTCGCAAGTGGCGCATCGTGCGGGCAGAGCCGGAACCGCGCCTCATGGCGGTCAACATCGACGAAGGTGAGCCAGGGACTTTCAAGGACCGGTGGTACCTGGAGCGCGACCCCCACCGTTTTCTGGAAGGCGCGCTGATCGCGGCATATTGCGTGGGCATCGCCGAAGTCTACATTTACCTCCGGGACGAGTATGCCCAGTGCCGGGCGATGCTGGAACGGGAAATAGCCGCGCTGCAGGCGCACCCGCCGACCCCGCTGCCGCCGATCCACCTGCGACGCGGCGCGGGTGCCTACATTTGCGGCGAGGAATCGGCCATGATCGAATCCATCGAGGGCAAGCGCGGCATGCCGCGTTTGCGCCCGCCCTACGTGGCGCAGGTGGGTCTCTTCGGCCGGCCCACACTGGAACACAACTTCGAAACCCTTTACTGGGTGCGCGACCTGATCGAGAAGGGCGCCGATTGGTTTGCGGGGCAGGGGCGGCACGGGCGCAAGGGTCTGCGCTCGTTTTCGGTATCGGGGCGCGTCAACAAGCCCGGCGTGCATCTGGCGCCGGCGGGCGTCACCGTCAGGGAATTGATCGAAGAGTTCTGCGGCGGCATGCAACCAGGCCACGAGTTTTACGCCTACCTCCCGGGCGGCGCGTCGGGAGGAATCCTGCCGGCGTCCATGGGAGACATACCGCTGGATTTCGATACCCTGAACGAATATGGCTGCTTCATCGGCTCGGCCGCCATCATCATCCTCTCCCGGCAGGACAGGGCGCGGGACGCGGCGCGCAACCTGATGCACTTCTTCGCCCACGAATCCTGCGGGCAATGCACCCCGTGCCGCGTCGGGACCGAGAAGGCGGAGCGGCTGATGGCCGAGCCGCGCTGGGACCGGGCGCTGCTGGAGGACCTGTCCCAGGTCATGGCCGACGCCTCCATCTGCGGCCTGGGGCAGGCGGCGCCAAACCCGATTCGCTGCGTCATGAAATACTTCCCGGATGAGATCGGCGAACCATCTGGACACCAAGGCACTAGGGATTGACTTGGTGACGGTTCTCTTCCTGTCCTGGCGCCTTGCCGTAAATATTCTTGAGGTTCTGCAATGACTGTGCCTGTTGAAACCATCGAGTTCACTCTGAATGGCCAGACGCTTGCCGCGGCGCCCGGGGAGACCATCCTCCAGGCTGCCAAGCGCGCTGGCGTGGAGATCCCGCACCTCTGCTATAAGGAAGGCTACCGGTCCGACGGCAACTGCCGGGCCTGCATGGTGGAGATCAAGGGCGAACGGGTGCTGGCGCCTTCCTGCTGCCGGAATCCCGTACCGGGCATGGAGGTATCCTCGGCGAACCCGCGTGCGCTTCACTCCCAGAGGCTGGTCCTTGAGTTGCTTCGCTCCGACATGCCCGAGAAGAGCTATAAGCGGGACGACGAACTTGCGCTCTGGTCGCGTCGGCTGGGCGTGATCCAGCCTCGCTTCCCCGGTCGCGAGCAGCCGCCGGCCGATGTCTCCCATCCTGCCATGTGGGTGAACCTGGACGGCTGCATTCAGTGCACCCGGTGTGTGCGCGCCTGCCGCGAGGAGCAGGGCAACGACGTCATCGGCTACGCGTTCCGCGGTGCCCACAGCAGCATCGTGTTCGACTTCGGCGACCCCATGGGCGAGTCCAGTTGCGTCGCCTGCGGCGAATGCGTCCAGGCCTGCCCCACCGGGGCCCTGGCCCCCGCGCGAGAAGCCTGGATGGAGGCGCCGGACAAGAGCGTCGATTCCGTGTGTCCCTATTGCGGGGTAGGCTGCCAGCTCACTTTCCAGGTCAAGGGCGGGCGCATCCGCTACGTGGAAGGGCGAGACGGTCCCGCCAACCGTGGCCGCCTCTGCGTCAAGGGCCGCTTCGG
>DKBC01000080.1:5113-9289 GCA_002451065.1 Betaproteobacteria bacterium UBA6910 | reverse complement strand
GGCGAGGTAGGCATCCCTTTCGCGCTCCAGGGGCGCGGCCGCATCATCGAACATCCGCTGCAAGGTTCTCGGCAGTTCTTCCATGGTCTGCAGCGCTTTGGTGTCGGCGTCGTTGCCCGGATTGGCCGGATCGTCAATCAACAGAACCACTCGGCGTTGCGGATAATCCTGAAGCGCGGCGGAGAGCAGGGTGCGCCGCACCACCTCCGGTTCCTCCTTGTACGAAGGCACCAGCACCGCCAGCGGTCTGGCCTCCCCGAGATAGGCGCGTTCGAGTTCATCGCGCCCGACCGGCCGGTGGCGCGCACGGCGCTTCAGGTAGCCGAGACGGGTCAGCTGGTAGACCAGATTCCCGTAGATCAGCATCGCGATAATGGCCATGAACAGCCCGTGGCCCAGGGCGGATATCGTATTTCCTTGTTCCACGAACGCGAGCAGCTGTTCGACCTGTTCCCATCCGACCACCGCGCAGATTGCGAGTGTTACGGTGAGGAGAAACGCGGCAAACGGAATCTCGAAGCGGAAATCGTATTCCCGACGCTCCGGAACCGGCGGTTCTGTTAGACGAGCGGCAGGGGACGGTACCGACTCGGGTGGTGCTTCGGGACCGGGGCGTGCCTTCGCTTTCAGGGCTTTCATGTCTTGTATGTCCTCATGGTGTACGCTGGCGCGGTCCCAAGCCCTGGAATCGAATGCCAAGGTCGAGGATGGGGAGCCTTTTTTGGCAGGCCCTCTATCTCCACCCTTCACCGTGGCTTCCCCTGGCGGCTATCTTGCCGCCCTCAAGCCCGAGGTCAGGTCGCGCGCGCGAAAATTCCGTTGCCGACGTGTGAGATATTGCCGATATCCAAGCCTGCGCGCAGTTAAAAAACTAACAAAATGAGAGATTTCTAGGCGCGGCCGGAATGTAACTTTCAGGAGTTATTGCACGCGCAGCATAATAAGTCATTGATTATAAAGCGTCAATCACGTCTTTAAGTCATTGACGATTAAAGGGGAATTGGTGTCCATCATTCCAATGGCATCCGCTGGTTGGGGAAATTTCCCCAATTATTGGTTCGGCCTCCAGTAGGGATACCGTTTAGCGACGCCCGCAATCCCGGAACAGTCCGTCCGCGAGGAGGTTGATGAACGCCTGGTGGCTGCATGCGCTGTCGATCATGTTGCGCCCCAGCCGCTGCGGATCGTCCCCCGGGCTGGATCAGTCCGTCGCCGATCGTGAAAGCGCCTTATGGCCGGACTCAACCGCCAAGCGAACCAGTTGCTCGTTCCAGACCCCTTTTGGCCAAGCGAGATACGGGACCAGGCGGCCGACTATTGCCTCCGGCGTGCGCGGTGACCCGTCCATTCCCGGCGCGCCCGGGGCAAACCGTTAGTCACCCCGGGGGCCCTCCACCTAATCACCAAGCTTGTCGCCGTCCTTCCAGGGATGAATCATGGAGTGGAATTGAACTTCGATCCCGGGGTTGCGGCGACCGCGTTCACTTCATCCCAGTCCATGGGCGGCCACCGATTCTGCCGCCAGCGGTAACTCAGAACGATGCCTTGAAGCCATGGCTCTGGACCATGGGAATCGGCTTCTGCACGGAATTCCCGCCATGGTCAAAATGTGATGGCGGCGACTCGCGGCGGGAATGGCCTTCCGGGGCCGAACTGCGGCACTTCCCCCCTGTCCAGCGTCCCAAAACCCGCTGGTGGAGATCGCGCATTTGCGCCTCGTACTGTTCGACGGAAACGGCCGTGCTCGGATCGTGTGTGCCCTCGCCGGGAGCCACGGTTTGGTGCTAGACCAGCGGCAGCAGTCCCGCGCCAGGGCTGGTTGCCGCGAGAAGCGCCAGCCACGCGCCGACAAGCGCCGCTGCAATTCGACAAAGCTGGATCGGTCTGGTATCCATGGGCTGGAGATTTCACCAGCGGGGCCGCGGAGGGGAAAGCCCGCGCCCGCACTCATTGACAAGGGTGGGGACGGCGTGTACCGTTCTTTGCGGCGCCGATTTGATGTTCAGCTTGCGGGCGCGTTAAAAATCCAGCTAAAGCGAGGCGAAAACCCGTTTTGGCGAAAGCTGAGCGGGTTTTTTGCTTTGGCTGCCCGGGGTGCGATCCAGGCTCCTGGCCCGATGCGCAGGAAAATTCATGTCCGCCGAAAAGCCATGGGAATTTGATACTCTCGCCCTTAGGGCGGGCACGGCACGCAGCGCGTTCAACGAGAATTCCGAGGCGCTGTTCCTCACCTCCAGCTTCCGGTTCGATAGCGCGGCCCAAGCGGCGGCGCGGTTCGCCGACCAGGAGCCGGGGTATGTGTACTCGAGGTTTTCGAACCCGACGGTGACCATGTTCCAGGATCGCCTGGCTGCGCTGGAGGGTGCCGAGGCCTGTGTCGCCACCGCCTCGGGCATGTCGGCGATTCTGTCCACCATCATGGGCTTGCTATCGGCGGGGGACCACATCGTTTGCTCCCGGGGTGTTTTCGGGGCCACGGTCCAGTTGCTCACCACGATTTTGCCGCGATTCGGGGTGGAGGTGTCCTTCGTTTCGCCAACCAATCCCGCTGAATGGCAGGCGGCGCTGAAGCCGAACACCCGGCTGCTGTTCGTGGAGACGCCCTCCAATCCGCTCACCGAAATCTCGGACATCGCGGCCCTTGCCGGCATTGCCCATAGCGGCGGCGCCTGGCTCGCGGTGGACAACTGCTTCTGCACCCCGGCGCTGCAGCGCCCCCTGGACTTGGGTGCCGATCTCATCATCCACTCCGCCACCAAGTACCTCGATGGCCATGGGCGGGTGCTGGGGGGTGCCGTGCTGGGGCGACGCGAGCTGGTGATGGATGGCGTGTTCAAGTTTCTGCGCACGGCGGGACCGAGCCTGAGCCCCTTCAATGCCTGGGTCATCCTGAAGGGCCTGGAGACTCTTCGTCTGCGCATGGAGGCCCACTCCACCAACGCCATGGAGGTGGCGCGCTGGTTGGAGGGCCGGCGCGGCGTGGAGCGCGTGTATTATCCCTGGTTGCCAAGCCATCCCCAGCACGCCCTGGCGAAGGCCCAGCAGCGCGCGGGCGGGGGCATCGTGTCGTTCCAGTTGCGGGGAGGACGCGAGGCGGCGTGGGGGATAATAGACGCTACCCGCATGATCTCCATCACGGCCAACCTGGGGGACACCAAGTCCACCATCACCCATCCCGCGTCCACCACCCACGGCCGCATCACGCCAGAGGCCCGGGCCGCGGCCGGCATCACCGACGGTCTGGTGCGGGTCGCCGTGGGGCTAGAGGCCGTGGAAGACATCAAGGCTGATCTTGCCCGGGGGTTGCCGGCCTGATGGCGGTGCGCCGGGCATTGCTGGCAATCGCCGTGGCTGCCGCAGGGAGCTTGAGCGCCGCGGCGGCGGACCAGTTCGCGGCCCAGCGCCAGCGCATGGTGGACGAGATCCGCGCCATTTCGCGGGAGGCGGGATTCGAGACCGGCCGCCACCGCCTGGAACCCCGGGTGTTGGAAGCCATGGAGCGCGTGCCACGCCACCGGTTCGTGCGTCCCGGCGAGGTGGACGACGCGTATGCCAACCGTCCGCTCCCCATCGGCCATGGCCAGACCATTTCCCAGCCGTTCATCGTGGCGCTGATGACCGATCTCGCGAAGCCGGATCCCGAAGACAAGGTGCTGGAGATCGGCACCGGGTCCGGATACCAGGCGGCGGTGCTCGCCGAGCTGGTGAAGCAGGTCTACACGATAGAGATTGTGGACCCCCTGGGCGTGGCGGCGCGGGAAAGGCTCCCGTCGCTGGGCTATAGCAACGTGGAGGTGCGCATCGGAGACGGCTATCACGGGTGGGAAGAGCACGCGCCGTTCGACGCCATCGTGGTCACCGCCGCCGCGAGCCACATTCCTCCGCCGCTGGTGAAGCAGCTCAAGCCGGGGGGCCGCATGGTGATTCCCGTGGGCCCGGCTTTCCTGACCCAGCATCTGATGCTGGTGGAGAAACGTGCCGACGGCTCGGTCATCAGCCGCCAGCTGCTGCCGGTGCGTTTTGTGCCGCTGACCGGCGGCCACTAGGCTTCCTGATGCTTCCTCCCGCGCGACCGCAGGGTGCGCCGCCGCTGACGCCCATAGCGCTGCTGTCCGCCTCCGCCCTCGCCTACGAGGTCCTGCTGTTGCGCTTGTTCGCCGTCATCCAGTGGCACCA
>DKBC01000080.1:0-5033 GCA_002451065.1 Betaproteobacteria bacterium UBA6910 | reverse complement strand
TTCCCTTCACGCCCCAGCAATTGCCGTGGGATCCCTGGCAGTGGCCGCGGCTGGCGGCCGTCTACCTGCTGCTGGCCGTGCCGTTCGTGTTTGGAGCGGGCGCGATCTGCCTGGCGTTGGCCCGCTTCCCGGATCTGGTGCACCGGATCTACAGCGCGGACATCCTGGGGGCGGGCGCCGGCAGCCTGGGCGTGGTGCTGTTGCTGTACGCGGTCTCGCCCCTGGTCGCGCTGAAGCTGATCGCTGCCGGCGGACTGCTGGCGGCGGCCTGGGTGTGGCGGACGGGGCGGCTTCGCCCCGGCTGGTTGACGGAGGCCCTGGTATTCTCGGCCGTCGTGCTGACGGTGATGGCGCCCGGTGACGCTTCGCGCCTGCGACCTTCGGAATACAAGGAGCTGTCCCAGGTATTGCAGGTCCAGGAAGCGCGGGTCATCGAGCAGCGGACCAGTCCCCTGGGCTGGATTGTGGTGGTGGAAAGTCCGGCGGTCCCGTTCCGCCACGCGCCGGGTCTGAGCCTGCTTTCGCCCGGCGAACCCCCGCTGCAGCTCGGGGTGTTCACGGACGGGGAGGGGATGACCCCGCTGGTCCGTTACGACCCCGCAGGCGAGCCACCGGCCTATCTGGACTATATGACCTCCGCGTTGCCTTACCATCTGCTGCGAAAACCGCGGGTGCTCGTGCTCGGAGCGGGCGGGGGCGCGGATGTGCTGCAGGCGATTGCCCTCGGCGGGTCGCGGGTGGACGCGGTGGAACTCAACGCGGACATCGTGTCCCTCGTAAAAGAACGCTTCGCCGATTACACCGGGGGCATCTATGCCAAAGCGAGGGTGCACGTGGAGGAGGCCAGGGATTTCGTGCGCCTCACTCCGGAGCGCTATGACCTGATCCAGCTCGCCCTGCTGGATTCTTTCGGTGCCGCGGCGGCGGGGGTGCAGTCTTTGTCGGAGAGCTACCTGTACACGGTCGAGTCCCTGGGGGAAATGGTGTCCCGGGTCGATCCCGGCGGGATGGTGGCGATCACTCGCTGGGTGACCCTGCCGCCGCGGGACACCGTCAAGCTGTTTGCCACCGCGGTGGCGGCGCTGCGCGCTTCGGGAGTGGAGCGCCCGGGCGAAAGCCTGGTGATGATCCGCAGCTGGAAGACCGCCACGCTCCTGATCCGTAACGGCCGCTTTACTGGGGGGGACATCGCCGCCATCAAGCAATTCTGCGAGTCCCGGGGCTTCGACCTGGGGTGGTATGCCGGCATGACGGCGGGCGAAGCCGGCCGTTTCAACATTCTAGATCGCCCCTATTTCTTCGAAGGCGCCAGCGCGCTGGTCGGGCCGGAAGCCGAGGACTTCATCGCCCGCTACAAGTTCGACATCCGCCCCGCGACCGACGACCGTCCCTATTTCTTCAATTTCTTTCGCTGGCAGGCCCTGCCCGAGCTGCTGGCGCTGCGGGACCAGGGCGGTCTCCCCTTGTTGGACTGGGGCTACCCGGTGCTGTTGGTCACCCTGGCGCAGGCGGTGCTTGCCAGCACCGCGCTGATCCTGCTGCCGGTTTGGCTCGCGCAGCGGCGGGGTGGGTCCCTGGCGATCCGCGGCCGGCGTGCCGGGATCGCGGCATATTTCCTCGCCATCGGCTTTGCCTTCATGTTCCTCGAGATTGCGTTCATCCAGAAGTTCGTGATGTTCCTGGGCCAGCCAATTCACGCCGTGGCGGTGGTGCTGGGGTCGTTCCTGGTATTCGCGGGCATCGGCAGCCGCGTGTCGATCCGCTGGCAGCGCGCGGTGGGCGGCCGTCGGGCGATCGGTGTCGCGGCGGCAATTCTCGGGCTGGTGGCGATTGCCTACTTGCTGGTGCTTCCGGCGCTGCTGGACGGGCTGGTGGGACTGCTGCGCCCCGCGAAAATGGCTGCGGCCATGATGCTAATCGCACCGCTCGCGTTCTGGATGGGGATGCCGTTCCCACTTGCAATGGGGCGGCTGCAGGATCCGCAACTCGTGGCCTGGGCCTGGGGGGTCAACGGCTTCGCTTCGGTGGTGGGGGCGGTGCTGGCCACCCTGCTCGCCATACACCTCGGATTCAGCTGGGTGGTGTTGCTGGCCCTGGCGCTCTACGCCCTCGCGGCGACCACAGCGCCGGCCGTTCGCGGTGGGGAAGGGGTGGTATCAGGCGGCGACGCGCCGACGCTCGATCCCGTCCGGTCCGACCGTTAGGAAATCGCCCCCTTCATACCAGGCGTCCAGCACCCAGCGCTCGCAGGCATGCCCGTCCACCTGGTGCCGATGGCACGCCGGGCGGTGGGTGTGTCCGTGGATGAGGCGCGGATAACCGTGGCTGCGCAGTGCTTGCGCGACTGCCTCGGCGTTGACATCCATGATCTCCGGTCGCTTGGCGGCCGTGGACTGCTGGCTGTGGTTGCGGATGCCGCCCACGATCCGTTGGCGCGCAGACCGGGGCAGGGCAAAGTAAAGCTTTTGCAGCCAGGGCTTGCGCACCGTGGCGCGATAGGACTGATACTTGACGTCGTCGGTGCACAGGGTGTCGCCATGCATGATCAGCGTGGCGGTGCCGAACAGGTCGAGGAGGGCGGAGTCGCCCAGCACCTTCGCGCCCGTGACGCGCTCGAACTGAGCCCCGAGCAGAAAATCGCGATTGCCGGGAACTACGCCCACCGGCACCCCGGACGCGGTGAGTTGTCTGAGGCCGTCTGCTACCGCTGCATGGACCGGGTCATCGAGATCGTCGTCGCCCGACCAGTACTCGAACAGGTCGCCCAGAATGTAGAGGGCTCCCGCGCGGGGAGCCTCCCGCGCCAGGAACTCGAAAAAGATCCCGTTGATCGCCGGCCGCTCGGCGCAGAGATGCAGATCCGAAATGAACAGCGCGGGCTTCACGACGTGGGGGCTGGAAGCCGGAGTCCCTGAAGCATGGGGGCGGGGAGGGCGATGCCGGCGGGGTATCGCCGCGTGGCCCCGGAATCAAACCTCCTCGGCGCGCTCGATGATCACGTCCTCCAGCGGCACGTCCTGGTGAATGCCCTTGCCGCCGGTCCGCACCTTCCTGATCTTGTCCACCACTTCCTTGCCCTCGACCACGCGGCCGAAGACGCAGTAGCCGTAGCCCTGGGCGGTGGGCGCCGAGTGATTCAGGAAACCGTTGTCGGCGACGTTGATGAAGAACTGCGCCGTCGCCGAGTGCGGGTCGGAGGTCCGGGCCATGGCGACGGTGTAGGCGTCGTTCCTGAGCCCGTTGGCTGCCTCGTTCTGGATCGGGGACTTCGTCGCCTTCTGCTTCATGCCGGGCTCGAAGCCGCCGCCCTGGATCATGAAACCGTCGATCACCCGGTGGAAGATGGTGCCGTCGTAGAAGCCGCTGCGCACGTAGTCGAGGAAATTCTCCACGGTCTTGGGCGCCTTGGCCGCGTCCAGCTCGAGGGACATGGTGCCGTGATTGGTTTGAAGCTTGATCATGTCACCCCCTAATTCTTGTCGGCTTCGGTGGCGACGCGCATGCGCACGATCCGGTCCGGGTTGGTGACCGCGCCATTGGCGGCCGGGTTGCCCTTCTTGATCTTGTCCACGAATTCCATGCCGGACGTGACCTTGCCCCAGACCGTGTATTTGCCATTGAGGGCGGGGGCGGGGGCGAAGCAGATGAAGAACTGGGAGTCGCCGCTGTTGGGGTCCTGGGCGCGGGCCATGCCCACCGTGCCCCGGTCAAAAGGCGCGTTCGAGAATTCGGCGGGCAGCTTCACGCCGGAGCCGCCGGTGCCGTTGCCCTGGGGGTCGCCGGTCTGCGCCATGAAGCCGTCAATCACCCGGTGGAAGGTGAGTCCGTCATAGAAGCCCTTGTTCGCGAGCTCCTTGATGCGGGCCACGTGCTTGGGCGCCAGGTCCGGGCGCAGCTCGATGACGACGCGGCCGTCCTTGAGATCCAGGTAGAGAGTGTTCCCGGGATCGGCGGCGAGAGACGAAAGGGGGGCCATCAGGGCGAGAAGAAAAAGCAGGATACGTTTCATGACTTCCTCGGGTTGATTGAGAGATGCCGCCGCGAATTACGCGACGAAGGGATCCACAGATTGTACTCGGGTCGTGCCGTCGCGACGGCCCCGAGGGCTTTTCATTGCCGGGGTGCCGCGTCGGGATCCCTGGGCGGCACGCCGCCCGGGGTTCCGGTCTTGGCGAAAAACTCCTGCATCAGGGAGAGCTTGACCCGGGCGCTGGAATTGGAACTCTCCAGTTCCAGGGCTTTGCCGTAAGCCCGGCCCGCCATCCGGGCGTAAACGTCCCCCAGGTTCTCGTGGGCGGTGGCGTAGCCCGGGTTGGCGTCGATCGCCATCTCCAGCTGCATTTTCGCCAGCTGGTATTTGCCCTGCGCCGCGTACAAGACCGCGAGATTGTTGTAGGGCTCCGGGAGGGTCGGATCGTCCTCAGTCAGGGACAGGAATATTTCCGTGGCTTCCGGATAATTCTTCTGCTCGGTCAGGATCAGGCCTTTGAGGAAACGGCCCCCGGCGTCCTTGGGTCTAACGTCCAAATAGGCATTGACCCGTTCCAGGGCCTGGGCGTAGTTGCCCTGGCGGTAAAGCGCGGTGATGTCCGCGAGACCGTCGGCGCGCAAGGGACTGCTGAGAGTCAGGAATGCCGCCGCAAGCCAGGCGGCCAACGCGGACAACAATCTCGCTCGCATCATCGTGATATACTTTTTCCGATTTAAATCTAAGGGTTTATAACAAAACGCGAAGATTCTATCAAGAACGCCGCGGCCCGCGACGAATGGCGGCGGCGGGCGGCTGCCTTGGGGACGCCGCACCATCCCCCATGCTCAAAGTTTTCAACTCCCTCACCCGCGACAAACAGCCCTTCGTGCCCCTTACCCCGGGGAAGGTGAAGATGTATGTCTGCGGCATGACCGTCTACGACTACTGCCATCTCGGTCATGCCCGGGTCCTGGTGGTGTTCGACATGGTGACCCGGTGGCTGCGGGCCGTGGGTCTGGACGTGACCTACGTCCGCAATATCACCGACATCGACGACAAGATC
>DKBC01000338.1 GCA_002451065.1 Betaproteobacteria bacterium UBA6910 | reverse complement strand
TGCAGCACCGAGTCGCGGCCAGCCATCCCACCAGGCAAAGGACTTGGCGAGGGCGTCCACCTGGGCCAGGCTCAGGCCCAGCGCCTTGCCCACGTCCCGGATGGCGCTCCGCGGGCGGTAGGTGATGACGGTAGCGGCGAGCGCCGCCCGATCCCGGCCGTATTTTTCGTAGATGTACTGGATCACCTCCTCCCGCCGCTCGTGCTCGAAATCCACGTCGATGTCCGGCGGCTCGTTCCGTTCCCGGGAGATGAAGCGCTCGAACAGCATCTCCATGCGCGATGGGTCCACCTCGGTGATCCCGAGGCAATAGCAGACGGCGGAGTTGGCGGCGGAGCCCCGCCCCTGGCACAGGATGCCGCGGCTGCGCGCGAACTTCACGATGTCGTGGACGGTGAGAAAGTAGGGTTCGTAGCCCAGCTCGGCGATGAGCGCGAGCTCGTGCTCGATGAGGCGGCGCGCGTTTTCCACCCGCTCCCCATGGGGGAGTGGGCCGGAGCGGGGGGACGAGAAGCGCCAGCGGAACCCTTCCTCGGTGAGCCGGCGCAGGTGGCTCGCCGGCGTTTCCCCTTGGGGGACGATTTCCTCGGGGTATTCGTAACGCAGGCTGTTCAGGTTGAAGCGGCAGCATTCCGCGATCTCCACGGTGGCGGCCAGCAGGTCGGGCGGATAGATCCTGGCCAGTTGCCTGCGGGAGCGCAGATGCCGCTCGCCATTGGGAAAGAGGGCATCGCCGGCGTCGGCGACCGGCACTCCAAGGCGGATCGCGGTCAGCGTGTCCTGCAGCGCGCGCCGCTCCCGCACGTGCATGTGCACGTCGCCCGCCGCCGCCAGCGGCAATCGCACCGAGTCCTCGAATGTGCGCAGCGCTTCGAGCCGGGCCCGGTCGTCGGGGCCGCGGACGAGTTCCGCGGCGATCCAGGCCCGCCCGGGAAAGCGGTCCCTCAGCCAGCGGGCATGCTCCGCGTTCAGCGCCGGGTCGGGGAGGAGCAGCGCGAGGCAACCGAGGGTGTTGTCCTCGATGTCGGCGCGGCTGAGACGGTAGCTCCCCTTCCCAGCCGCTCGCCGGCCCCGGGTGATGAGGGCGGAGAGGTCGCCGTAGCTTTCGCGGTCGGTGGCGAGGAGCGCGAGCCGCGGGCCGTCGGCGAGGCGGAACTCGGCGCCCACGATGAGGCTCAAGCGGTGCTCCTTGGCCGCCCCATGGGCGCGCACGATGCCGGCCAGGGAACACTCGTCGGTGATGGCGAGGGCGCGGTAGCCCAGCTCCGCCGCCCGCGCGACCAGCTCCTCGGGGTGCGACGCGCCCCGCAGGAAGCTGAAGTTGGAGACGCAGTGCAGTTCGGCGTAGTCGGGGAGGGAAGGCATGGTTTACTGAAATTCCCCCCTCCGCCCCCCTTTTTCAAAGGGGGGAACGAGGCGGTGCTCAGGGCGCGGTTCGGTTGAGACTGGCATGCCGGACGGACACCTCCCTTTCCTAAAGGGGGTGAGGGGGGATTTCTCCAGCGCTTTCCGAATCTGTGTGAAGATGACCTCCATCACGCCTTCGGTGTTTCGAAGAACGTCAGAACTCTCGAACCGCAGGACGCGCAGCCCCTGCGCCCGGAGCCAGTCATCGCGGGCATGGTCCGCCGCGGTGTGCCCTGGTTCCATGTGCTGGGAGCCGTCTATCTCGATCACCAGCCTCACTGCCGGCGCATGGAAATCCACGATGTATCTGCCGAGGGGTTTCTGGCGGTAGAACTGCACGCCGAGAAGTTGCTTCCGGCGTAGCCGCGACCACAGGTGCTGCTCGCCTTCGGTCATCTCTTTTCTCAACCTGCGGGCGAGAGGTTTGAGTCTCGATTCATAGGGGAGCATGGGTGATCCTCATGCAAACACCCCGTGCAAATACCAGGCTGGCGAATCCTGCCGCTCGCGGAACACCCAGAGGCGGGCGCCGTGGCCGTCGCGGGCGACGAAGTAATCGCGCCGCAGGTCGTTGCCGTCCCACCAGCCGCTCTCGATGCGTTCCGGCCCGGCCAGCAGCGCCAGCGGCCCGTCGAGCCAGGGAAGTCCGTGTTCTGTTGCCAGCGGTCGCGGCCTCGCCAGCAGCCATGCGGGACGGGGAACCGGCGGCGGCGCCGGGGCCTCGGTTCCGGGCTCGATCTCCCGCCACGCCAGTTCCGGCCGCGCGTCGGGGAAAAGCTGCAGGCCGTGGACCGCGCCTTCGCCCAGCCGCGCCCGCAGCCGCTCCACCAGAGCGGCGCGGTTCTCGCCGACGCCTTCCCGGTCCGGGAAAAAGGAAAAGTTGCGCGGCGCGAGTTGCGCCGTTTCCTCGGCGGCCAGCGCCATGGCCTCCACGCGATCGGGCAGGGCCACGGTGGCAAGCCGCTCCCGCAGCAGGGCCGCGATGCGCTCCGGGTCGCGAGAGGGCAGGGAGAAGGCCACCGGCACCGCCGTGATCTTTCCCGTCTCGTGCCGCAGTTCCAGCACGAGGCGGGTGACGCCGGCCTGTTTCGCGGCCAGGAATCCGCATAACTCCACCACCAGACGCCGGGCGCCGAAAAGCAGGGCTTCCGCTTCCCAGGCCGGCGCGGGCAGTGTGAGCGCGGCGCTCCAGCGTGCCGGGGGCGCGAACGGCGGGCGCGGATCGGGAATGCGGCCCAGGGCCCGGTCCAACTGGTGGAGGAGCCCATGGCCGAACCGGCGGGCGAAGCCGTCCCGGGGGAGCCGCAGGCAGTCGCCGATGGTCCGCATTCCGGTGTTCGCCAGGATGTCCCGGATCGCGCCGGGACATTCCAGCAGGTCCGTCGTCAGCCTGGCGAGCTGCTCGCCCAGCGCTTCCCTTTCCGTGAGGACGAGTTCCAGGCCGGCGCGGGAGAACAGGGATGCGCCCTCGGCGGTGGGCGCCACCGCGACCAGCACGTCGTAGCCGAGCTCCGCGATTCCGGCGCGCAGTTTCTCCAGGAGCCGCGGGAGGCCATGGAACAGCCGCAGGCAGCCGCCGATTTCGGCGAGCACCGTGCCGGGCGGGGCGAGGCTTACCGTGGGCGTGAACTGCCCGGCCCAGACCGCGATGCCCGCGAGGGCGATGCGCTCGTCGCGGAGATCCTGGGCCTTGACCCGGAGAGCGGGGACGAGGGCATAGGCTGCGGAGAGGGACATGCCCGGGCGGACGCCGGCGCGGGACGCCCGGGCGTTGCAGGCCAGCACCTCGGCGCGGCTGCCGTTGCTGGCGACGGCAAGGGGGTATTCGATGGGAGCGCCCCGTTCCACCACCTGAACGGGAAAGCCGGGAAAATGGAGCGAGGCCCAGAGCATGGTTCCGCCCTTTTGCGCATCGGCGGCTTATCGATGGCGTTGGAGGGGGAGGGCGAAGGGCGCCGCGGCGGGGCCGCGCCGCTTCACGATATGCACCCACAGCGCTTCGTCTTCCGCGGGGAGCAGCGCGCCTTTGCCTGCTGCGGAGTCGCATCCACGCGCGGTCGCGGAACCCCGGATCGAGTCCGGGGCAGGCCCTGCTCCGCCCTCCGCCAGCCGCAGCCGCAGCACCGCGGGCGAGACCGAGGGCGCGGCGGAAGCCGTCAGGAAATACACGCCCCAGGCCTTTCCGGCCTCCGCGGCCAACTGAAGCTTGCGCAGGCCGCGCTCGTTCACGGCTCCGGGCCAGGCCAGCACCGCCGCGCAGCTTCCCGAGCGCAACGCCTGCTCCGCGGCCCATAAGGTTTGCTCGGTGCCGGCGGCCCGCACCACCAGGACCCGCGCGAGATCCACGCCGGCGCGGGCCAGGGCCGGTGCGTAGGGCAGGTGGGGCGGCGCGATGAGCGCCACCCAGAGATCGCCCCGGGACAGCGCGGCCAGCGCGGGAAGCAGCAGGGACAACTCCCCGATGCCCTCGCGCTCGAACGCAATTTCGGTGAGCGCGCCCCGGGGCCAGCCGCAGCCGGGGAGTTCTGCATCGAGGCGCGGAAACCCGGTGGGAACGCTGGGCAGCGCCACCTGGCCCACGCTGTTGCCGCGCCAGATGGCGGGGTGCTGGAGAACTTCGCTCAGAGCGGCGCCCATGCTACTTCTCCCCGGAGGGGAATCAAAGCCCCTTGCGGATCACGCCCACGCCGATGCCCTCGATGGCGAGTTCGTCGCGGCGCAGGTCCAGCACGATGGGTTCGAAGTCCGGGTTCTCGGGCAGCAGTTCCACCTGGTGGCCGCGGCGGCGCAGCCGCTTCACCGTGACTTCGCTCCCCATCCGCGCCACCACGATCTGCCCCGAGCGCGCCTCCCGGACGCGGTGCACGGCCAGCAGGTCTCCGTCCAGGATGCCAACGTCGCGCATGCTCATACCGCGCACTTTCAGCAGGTAATGGGCGCGGGGCCGGAACAGGGCGGGGTCGATCTGGTAGCGGCCCTGGAGATTCTGCTCGGCGAGGATCGGGCTTCCCGCCGCGACCCGGCCCACCACCGGGAGGCCGATGCCCTCTTTCAGCTGGATGCCCCGGGAAGCGCCGGGGATGATCTCGATGGCGCCCTTGCGCTCCAGGGCCCGGATATGGGATTCCGCCGCGTTGGGGGAGCTGAAGCCCAGGGCCGCGCAGATCTCCAGCCGGGTGGGCGGCATGCCCTCGGTTTCCAGGTATCGGCGGATGAGTTCCAGGATCTCGGCCTGGCGCGGGGTGAGTTCGTCCATGTTTCCTCTAGTGCTGTAACTATATACAGCTTTCAGGGGAGCGGCAAGGCCGGGGCGATTTCCCGGGGAGGGGAATTCTGGCGACAATAATCGCTCACGGAGGAAAGCCAATGTCGAACGCGAAGAAAATCATCAGCTTGCTTGCCAAGGCCTATCCCGAGCCCAAGCTCGCGCTCGATTACGCCAATGCCCTGGAACTGCTGGTGGCGGTGATCCTCTCCGCCCAATGCACCGATGCCCGGGTCAACGAGGTGACCAGGACCCTGTTCCGGAAGTACCGTTCCGCCAGGGCCTACGCCCAGGCCGATCCCGCGGTCTTCGAGCAGGAAATCCGCTCCACGGGTTTTTACAAGAACAAGGCCAAGGCCGTGATCGGCTGCTGCAACAAGCTGGTGGAGCAGTTCGCCGGGAAGGTCCCCCGGAGCGTGGCGGAGCTTACCACCCTGCCGGGAGTGGGGCGCAAGACCGCCAACATGGTGCTCGGGAACGCCTTCGGCATTCCCGGGATCGCGGTGGACACCCACGTGCTGCGGGTCTCCAACCGGCTCGGCCTCGCCCGGGGCGAAGACGCGGAGGAAGTGGAGGCTCAGCTCGCCAGTCAGGTTCCGCCGGAAAAATGGACCGCTTTCAGCAACGCCATGATCCTCCACGGGCGCCATGTCTGCGCGGCCCGCAAGCCTCTCTGCTCCGAATGTCCGCTTGCCGGGGAATGCGCCTGGCCCGACAAGGAACGCACGTCATAAGGACGGCTTATTTGTGGTGATCCGCTCCGTTATGCGTCAACTCACCAATCTTTTGAGGCATATCAAGTATCTCTGAACCATTCCTTGTTGAAATGGGCATCGCAACATAGGGTAAGAATATCGGCGAGCCCGATTCGGCATGGCCACTCTGAGCAGAAGAAATTTTCTGAAGCTGCGCATATCAACAGGCGCGGCGGAATTGCGCCCGCCCTGGGCGCTGGCCGAGCCGGCGTTCAGATCTGCTTGCACGCGCTGCGGCGACTGCCTGGGAGCCTGCCCTGAGGGAATTCTGGTAAAGGGGACCGGCGGCTTTCCGCGCATCGACTTCAGCCGCGGCGCGTGCACTTTTTGCGCGGGATGCGTCGAGTCCTGCGCGGCCGGCGCTCTCAGGCGCGAGTGCGAGACGTCGGAGCCCTGGAACTACCGGGCCCGGATCGGCGGCAGTTGCCTCGCCCTCAACCGCACCGTCTGCCGCTCCTGCGGCGAGGCATGCGATGCCCGCGCCATACGCTTCGAGCTTCGCCCCGGCGGCGTCGCCATTCCGAACATTCTCAACGACGCCTGCACCGGCTGCGGCGCCTGCGTCCCGGCCTGCCCGGTGCGGGCAATCCACATCGCTCCTTGGCGGGCCGAACAACTGGAGATGAGCGCATGAATATTTCGAGCGCCGTGGTGCGCGCGCGGCCGGAGAAACTCGCGCAGGTGCAGTCCCGCCTCGAGCACATGCCCGGTGTCGAGATCCACGCCGCCACCACCGACGGAAAGATCGTGGTGACGGTGGAGGACAGCGACGCCGGCGCCGCGGCGGACACCTTTGTCAGGTTGCACGACATCGAGGGCGTGGTCTCGGTGTCGCTGGTTTACCAGTATTCGGACGACGGATCCCAGCTAGAGGAGACCCAACAATGAAACTCACGAGACGCGATTTCATCAAGAGCAACGCGGCCGCNNGCGGCCGCGGCGACGGTGGGCGTGCAGCTTCCGGCGGCGCAGGCTTTGGCCGCGGCCAAGGAGGACATCGTCTGGGACAAGGCGCCCTGCCGCTTCTGCGGTACCGGCTGCAGCGTGCTGGTGGGCGTGAAGGACGGCCGCGTGGTGGCGACCCAGGGCGACCCCGACGCGCCGGTGAACCGGGGTCTTAACTGCATCAAGGGCTACTTCCTGTCCAAGATCATGTATGGCGCGGACCGGGTCAAGGCGCCGATGCTGCGCATGAAAGGCGGCAAGTACGACAAGGACGGCGAGTTCACGGCGATCACCTGGGACCAGGCGTTCGACATCATGGCCGAGAAATGGAAAGCGGCCCTCAAGGCCAAGGGCCCGACTTCGGTCGGCATGTTCGGGTCGGGCCAGTGGACCGTCTGGGAGGGCTACGCCGCAGCCAAACTGTTAAAGGCGGGCTTCCGCTCCAACAACCTGGATCCGAACGCGCGCCATTGCATGGCCTCCGCGGTGGCGGGGTTCATGCGCACCTTCGGCATCGACGAGCCCATGGGCTGCTATGACGATTTGGAGAACGCCGACGCGTTCGTGCTGTGGGGCGCCAACATGGCAGAGATGCACCCGGTGCTCTGGTCGCGGCTCACCGACCGCCGGCTGTCCGAAAAGCACGTCAAGGTGGCGGTGCTCTCCACCTACGAGAACCGCTGCTTCGAGCTGGCGGACCTGCCCATCGTTTTCGCGCCCCAGTCGGACCTGGCGATCCTCAACTACATCGCCAACTACATCATCCAGAGCGGCAAGGTGAACCAGGACTTCGTGAAGCAGCATGTGAACTTCGCGGCCGGTGCCACCGACATCGGCTATGGCCTGCGCCCGACTCACGAACTGGAAAAGGACGCCACCAGCAACGGCTATCCCGGGGCCGACGGCAAGCCCAAGGGCAACCCCAACGACGCCAAGCCCATCAGCTTCGAGGAGTACAAGAAGTTCGTCTCGGAGTACACCGCGGAGAAGACCTCCAAGATTTCCGGCGTTCCCGAGAAGCAGCTGGAGGAACTGGCCAAGCTCTACGCCGACCCCAAGACCAAGGTGGTGTCCTACTGGACCATGGGCTTCAACCAGCA
>DKBC01000166.1 GCA_002451065.1 Betaproteobacteria bacterium UBA6910 | reverse complement strand
CAGATCGCGGTGCAGTCGGCGCTCACCGGCCACCTGGTGTTCACCACCATCCACGCCAACAACGTGTTCGATGTCATCGGCCGCTTCATCCAGATGGGCGTCGATCCCTACAGCTTCGTCTCCGCCTTGAACGGCATCCTTGCCCAGCGCCTGGTGCGGCTGGTGTGCAACGCCTGCGCCATCGAGGTCAGCCCTTCGCCGGAACTCCTGGTGGAGTCCGGGTTCAATCCGGAGGAAGTTTCTGGCTACCGCTTCGTGGAAGGCACCGGCTGCGGCCGCTGCCGGGGCACCGGCTACCGCGGCCGCACCGCCATCGCCGAGATGCTGCTGCTCGACGACGAGATCCGCCAGCTCATCATCGAGCGCGAGCCCATCAGCCGGGTGAAGCAGCTGGCCCGGGCCAAGGGTACGCGGCTGCTGCGGGAATCGGCGGTGGACCTGGTGCGCCGGGGCAGGACCACGCTGCTGGAAATCAATCGTGTTACCTTCGTTGCGTGACCGCTACTGTGTCGCGCTGCGGCCCGACGGCATCGCCCTGGTGCGCCGCCGCCGCGGCACGGCGGCCCTGGACCTGAAGGGTTTCCTGGCCTGCAATCCCGCCGCGGAAGGCCCGCCCTGGGGCCCGGCCGTGGAGGCGCTGAAGCGCTTTGCCGCCCGCCCGGAAACCACTCCCGGCGATCTTTGGGTGGTGCTCTCCAATCATTTCGTGCGCTTCCAGCTGGTTCCCTGGAACGGGGAACTCGCGAGCGTCGAGGAGTTGCAGAATTTCGCCGTGGCCGCCTTCGAGAACGTGTTTGGCGAGAAGGCGGCGACTTGGGATGTCCGCCTCTCCCCGGAGAAGGCCGGCGCGCCCCGCATCGCCAGCGCGGTGGACCGGGCGCTGCTGGACGCCCTGCGGGACGCGGTGGCGGGTACCAACCTGAGCCTGATCTCGGTGCAGCCCTACCTGATGGCCGCGTTCAACGCTCTCGCCAAGCCGTTCCGCAACCGCGACTTCATCTTCCTGCTGGCGGAGCCGGGCCGGGCCAGCCTGCTCGCGGCCGTTGACCAGCACTGGCGCAGCGTGCGCACCGGAACCATGGAGAACGGGCCCGAGGCCATGGCCGCGCTGATCGAGCGCGAGATCCATCTGTCGCAGCTGGACGACAAAGTGCCCGCCATCCTGGTGCACGCGCCCCATCACAGCGGCCTGCTGCTCAACCCCATCGGCGGCGTCGCGCCCCGGGTGCTGGAGGTCAGGGCGATGCCCGGCTTCTCCCCCGTGTCCGACGGCCAGTACGCCATGGCGGCGGCAGCGGTCCAACCCTGATCGTGCGTCCGCTTTCCCTCGATTTCGTCCGCGAACCCCAGGCATCTCCCGTAGGCTACCTGCTGCTGGCGGCGGGGCTGCTGGCGGCGGGGTTGGTGCTATTTGCCCACCTCGGGCTCACCGGCCAGGTGGAGCGCTACAAGGAACTGGCGGCCAACGTCGCCGGACCCCGGACCGGCCAGGCCCGGGCGCTGCCGGTGGCGGTCAAGTCCGAGCAGGAGGCGCTGACCCAGGCGCGCCAGGTGGTGGATCACCTGGCCGTGCCCTGGGGCCGCCTGTTCGCCGCTTTGGAGCAGATCGACGAAAAGGACGTGGCGCTGCTCACCATCGCCCCCGAAGTGCAGAAACGCCAGATCCGCGTCTACGCCGAGGCCAAGAACCTGGCGGCGATGCTGAGCTATCACAAGCGCCTCGAGGATGATCCGGTGTTCTCCGTGGTTTCCCTCACCGAACACGAAGTCCAGGTCCGGGATCCGCAGCAGCCGGTCCGCTTCAACATCACCGCCACCTGGAGGTAATGGCGTTGAACCGCCTCACCCTCTCCGAGTCCTTGCGCAGCCTGGGGCTGCCCGGCGTGGCCGGCATCACCCTCCTGGTGTTCAGCCTGAGCTACGCGCTGTCCGCGCTGCTGCCCCTGCGGGACGAGGTCGCGAATTACCAGGCCCAGATCGCGGCGGCCAAGGCCCGCGCCGCCCGCGGCGAAACCGGCGTCGCGGACAACACCCCGGCCGGGCAGCTGCGCGCGTTCTACCAGTATCTTCCGCCCCAGCCCGACGCCCCGGAGTGGCTCGACAAGGTGTACCAGGCGGCGGACAAGGAAAAGGTGACGCTGCTGCGGGGAGAATACGGCCTGGCCCTGGACCCGGAAACCGGGATCGCGCGCTACCGGATCCTGCTTCCGGTGAAAGGCTCCTACCGCCAGATCCGGGGCTTCATCTCCTCGGCCCTGGACTCGGTGCCCTCCCTCGCCCTGGACGACGTGAACTTCGAGCGCGAGAAGATCTCAGAAAGCCAGGTGGATGCGCGCGTGCGCATGACCCTCTACCTCAGGGGCGTGTGAAGCGAATGAACCGCAAGCTGTTCTGGATCCTGTTTCTGGTGATTGCCGCCGCGCTTGCGGTGGGCGGGGAATTCCTGTCCCGGCGCGACGAGGCGTCGGGCCCGGAGGTGGTTGCACCGACGCGCACCGCCAAGGCCCCCGCGGCGCCGGCGGTCTCTCCTCCCGCTGCCCCAACGCCGGCCCCCGCCGCTCCGGCCCAGGGAAACGCCGCGCCAGCGCCCGCGAATCCGGAAGCGCGGGCAGAGGCGCAATCCGTGCCGGCGATTCCGGCGGCGCCCACAACCTCGGCAGCGCCCCCGGCCAAGGACTCGGCGCCGGATGCAGCGGGCAGCGCCGCCTCGGCGAAGGAAGCGGCGCCCGCCCCCGCCGCGGCAAGCCCAGCGCCCGCGTCAACTGCGCCGGCAACATCCCAGGCGCCGGCGGCGCCGTCGCTGCTCGGTCTGGAGAAGCTGCGGGCGGCGCGCGGATCCCCGCCGGCGACCGACGTGTTTTCCACCAAGTCCTGGTACGTGCCGCCGCCGCCCCCGCCGCCGGGACCACCGCCCCCGCCGCCGCCCCCACCGCCGCCGCCGCCCCTCCCGTTCACCTTCATGGGAAGCATGCTCGACGGCCAGCAGGTCACGGTGTTCCTGGTGAAGGGCGACCGGGTGCTGATGGTGGGCGTGGGCGATGTGATCGAGAACACGTACAAGGTGGACAGCATCAACGACCGCCAAGTGACTTTCACCTACTTGCCGCGTAACATTCAACAAATTTTGACCGCGCCCAACACACCATGAGTTTCGCGAGGAATCTGCGCGCCATTCGCCGCGCGGCGGCCGCGGTGACGCTTGCCTTCTTGCTGGCGGGATGCGCCGGCGAAGACATGTATCGCGAAGGACTGACGCTCATTGACCAGGGACAGTACGAGCAGGGCCTGGCCAAGCTGGAGGAAGCGAGCAAGGCGAATCCCAGCGAGCCCCGGTTCCGCATGGCGCTGCTTTCGAACAAGGGCTCGGCGGCGGAGCGCCTGTTGGAGATGGCCCAGGCCGCGGAGTCCCAGGGGCGCATCAAGGAGGCGGAAGCCATTTACCGGCGCGTCCTGGGCATCGATCCGGGCAACCC
>DKBC01000028.1 GCA_002451065.1 Betaproteobacteria bacterium UBA6910 | reverse complement strand
CTGCCGGACGCATTCCTGCGCCGCTGTTTCTTCCACTACATCCGGTTTCCCGAGAAGGACACCATGGAAGCCATCGTGCGCGTCCACTACCCGGAGCTGAAGAAATCCCTGCTTCGGGAGGCGCTGGAGGTGTTCTTCGAGGTACGCGAGGTGCCGGGACTGAAGAAGAAGCCGTCCACCTCGGAGCTGCTGGACTGGTTGAAGCTCCTGATGGCGGAAGACATCCCGCCTGACGCGCTGCGCAGCCAGGACCAGAGTAAGATCATCCCGCCGCTGCACGGCNNCTGTTCGAGCGGCTGGTGTTCATGGCCCGGCGCAGTCGCTAGCCGCGCGGGGAGTGCAACGGCGACGGCCATAGGCCATCGGTCCGGCGAAATCATCCATGCTCACCGGTTTCTTCTTCAAGCTGCGGGACCACCGGGTCCCGGTGACTATCCGGGAGTTCCTCACCCTGCTGGAGGCCCTGGAGAAGCAGGTTGCCGGCCACAGCATCGAGGATTTCTACTATCTCTCCCGCGCCTGCCTGGTGAAGGACGAGGCCAATTTCGACAAGTTCGACCGGGCCTTCGGCGAGCACTTCAAGGGCCTCCAGTCGCTGCCCGGGCTGGAGGCGCTGATCCCCGAGGAGTGGCTGCGCAGAATGATCCAGCGCCACCTGAGCGACGAAGACAAGGCGAAGATCGAGAAGCTGGGCTGGGACCGTTTGATGGAGGAGCTGCGCAAGCGCCTCGCTGAACAGAAAGGCCGCCATGCCGGCGGCAACAAGTGGATCGGCACCGGCGGCGCCAGCCCCTACGGCGCCCACGGTTACCATCCGGAAGGCATCCGCATCGGCCCGGAGTCCGCCGGCAACCGCACGGCGGTGAAGGTGTGGGAGCGGCGGGAATTCCGCAACCTGGACGATTCGGTGGAGCTGGGCACCCGCAACATCAAGGTGGCGCTGAAGCGCCTGCGCCGCTTCGCCCGGGAGGGCGCCGCGGAGGAACTGGACCTGGACGACACCGTGCGCTCCACGGCGCGCAATGCCGGCTACCTGGATCTCAAGATGGTGCCGGAGCGGCATAACGCGGTGAAGGTGCTGCTGTTCCTTGACGTGGGCGGGTCCATGGAGGACCACGTGAAGGTGTGCCAGGAGCTGTTCTCCGCCACCCGGGCCGAGTTCAAGCACCTGGAATATTTCTACTTTCACAACTTCATCTACGAGTCGGTGTGGCGCGACAACGCCCGGCGCTGGAGCGAGCGCATCCCGACCCTGGACGTGCTCCACAAGTACGGCCATGACTACAAGCTGATCCTGGTGGGGGACGCCACCATGAGCCCCTACGAGGTTTACGCGGCGGGCGGCAGCGTGGAGCACAGCAACGACGAGCCGGGTTCCACCTGGCTCAAGCGCCTGCTGGACGTCTACCAGCGGGCGATCTGGCTCAATCCCCAGCCCGAGGCCTACTGGGACGCCTACGCCTCCATCGGCATCATCCGGCAGCTCATGGGCCACCGCATGTTCCCCCTCACCCTCCAGGGGCTGGAGCAGGGGATGCGGCTCCTGAGCCGCTAGTCGCCGGCTGAATCAGGAAGCCTCGAATACCGCGCAGCGGCCGCCGCCCTCGCGGCGCGCGACGTCCAGGGCCGCGGCCGCCCGCTCCACCAGGGCGTTGGCCTCGTCCGCGTGAGCGGGATAAATCGAGACGCCGATGCTCACCGAGGCCGTGACCTGGGTGTCGCCCACCCGCAGGGGTGTGGTGCGCAGCATCTGCAGCAGCCGCTCCACCACCACCTTGGCTCCCGCCAGGTCCGTCTCCGGCAGCAGCACGACGAAATCATCCCCGGCCAGGCGTCCCACGGTGTCCCCGCCCCAGCGCCCGACGCTGTCCGTGGCGCGCACGCCGCGCATGATCAGCATGGCGACCAGCCCCAGGAACTTGCTGCCCTGGTGGCGGCCGAGCTTTTCGTTCAGGGCGCGAAAGCCGTCCACGTCCACGTAGAGCAGGGCCGCGGAACGCTTGTAGCGGGCCGACAGCTTGATCGTGCGCTGCAGTTCCTCGTAGAGGCGGCGCCGGTTGAACACGCCCGTCAGGGCATCCAGTTCCGCCATGGCCTCCGCCCGCTCGCCGGCGCGCCGGGCCTCTTCCCGGGCGGCCTGCAGGGCTTCCGTGCGCTCCGCGACCTCCCTGCGAAGACCCTCGTTGACGGCCAGCAGCCGCGCTTCCCGGTCACCGGCCAGCCAGCCGAGCCCGGCGAGAATCAGGGGCAAGGTGTCCACCAGGTAAAGCAAGGGATGTTCGGCATGGGCATCGGCAATCGTCTCGAAAATTCCGGTGCCGGCGCTCACCGATCCGGAACCGACGATGAGCGCGAACGCCGCCGCGATCAGGCAGGCGCCGATCAGGGCGCCGAGCCATGCATAGCGCTTGGCGAGGTTCATGGGGGGCTCTGGGAACGCCTTCTGCTCGTGGGCGAGATGGGGCGCTAACCGGCGGCGCGCTATTTCTTACCGTGCTCGACGGGCGGCGTCACGCTCAGCACTTCCGGGATGGTGGTGACGCCCTGGGCCACCTTCATGGCGCCGCTGATGCGCAGGGGCTTCATGCCTTCCCGGTACGCCTGCTTGCGCAGTTCCTCCAGGTTGCATTCGGCGGTGACCAGCCGTCGGATCTCCGGGCTCATCACCAGCATTTCATAGATGCCGACGCGCCCCAGGAATCCTGTCATCCGGCACTCCAGGCAGCCCACCGCGCGGTAAGTGTTCTGGGGCAGCGGCGACTTCCAGGGCGCCACCAGCTCGTTCCACTCCTCGTCGGTGATGGGCGCCTTTTCCTTGCAGTGGGGGCAGAGGGTGCGCACCAGCCGCTGGGCCAGGATGCCGAGCACCGTGGACTGCAGCAGGTAGGGCGGAACGCCGATGTCCAGCCCGCGGGTGATGGCGGAGGGTGCGTCGTTGGTATGGAGGGTGGAGAGCACCAGGTGCCCGGTGAGGGCGGCCTGGATCGCCATCTCCGCGGTTTCCACGTCGCGGATCTCGCCCACCA
>DKBC01000246.1 GCA_002451065.1 Betaproteobacteria bacterium UBA6910 | reverse complement strand
ACGATGGCGTCGTCCACCACCAGACCGATGGCGAGAATCATGCCGAACAGCGTCAACATGTTCACCGAAAAGCCCAACAGGTGCATGCCGATGAAAGTGCCGATGATGGAGACCGGTACCGCCAGAATCGGAATTACCGTAGCCCTCAAGGATTGCAGGAATAGGAACACCACGGCCACCACCAGCACCACCGCCTCGAAGAACGTGTGAACGACCTTGTCGATGGAGGCCAGGGTGAACTGGCTGGTGTCAAGAATGATCTTGTAGTCAAGGCCGGTGGGGAATTTCTGCTTGAGCTCCTCCATGCGCTTGCGCACCGCTTTCACCGCTTCCACGGCGTTGGCGCCGGGCTGCTGGTAGACGGCAATGGTGGTCGCCTTCTTGCCGTTCATGCGGCTCGAGATCTGGTAATCCCGCTTGGCCAGCTCGACGCGGCCGATGTCTCTGATGCGAACGATGGCCGTCCCTTCCTTGGCGGCGCGCACGATGATGTTCTCGAACTCGTCGGGCTTGGTGAGCAGACCCTGGGCGGTCACCACGAATTGCTGCTGCACGCCGGGAACCGTGGGCGGTGCGCCAATCGAGCCAATGCCGAAGGTCTGGTTCTGGCTCTGGATCGCCGCCGCCACTTCCTGGGCGGTGATGCCGAGCTGGGCCATGCGGTCGGGCTGCAGCCAGACCCGCATCGCAATGTCGGGCAGTCCCAGGACCGAGGCCCGGTTGGCGCCCGGCACCCGCTTCAGCTCCTCCAGGACGTAGAGGTTGGAGTAATTGTCCAGATAGGTGGAGTCATAGCGATCGTCGGGGGAATAGATGGACATGACAATCATGAGGCTGGACGACTGCTTGTCCACCGTGATCCCCTGCTGCACCACGGACTGGGGTAGCTGGGACATGGCCTGGCTCACCCGGTTCTGGACGTTCACCTGGGCGATGTCGGAATTGGTGCCGGGCTGGAAGAAGACGTTGATGTCGACGTTGCCGCTGGACGAGCTGGTGGAATAGAAATAAAGGAGGTTGTCCACCCCGTTAATCTGGGCCTCGATGGGCGAGGCAACGGTGTTGGCGATGACTTCAGCAGTCGCGCCCGGGTAGCGCGCGGATACCTTTACCTGCGGGGGGGCCATTTCCGGATATTGCTCGATGGGGGCCACGGACATGGCGACCGAGCCGCCAAGCACGATCAAAATCGAGATCACCGCCGAGAGGATCGGCCGGTCGATGAAGAAGTGGGTGAACATATGCTCGGCCGCTTACTTCTTCTCTGTGCTCGCGGGCTTTGCCACCGATTGCTCCTTGACGGCGCCGGGTTCGACGATCTTGACCGGCTGGCCTGCGACCACCTTGAGCATGCCCTCCACTACGACGCGGTCCCCAGCCTGGAGCCCGCTTGTGATCACGATGTCCTTTTCCCCCTCGTAATCACCGACCACCACCGGCCGCACCTCCGCGGTGCCGTCCTGCTTGACCACATACACCAGGTGGCCATTGGAGCCCTGCTGCACGGCGAGTTGGGGGATGACAATCGCGTCGGGGCGCACCGCGCCCTC
The DNA here is from genome assembly GCA_002451065.1 of Betaproteobacteria bacterium UBA6910. Classification (GTDB taxonomy): domain Bacteria; phylum Pseudomonadota; class Gammaproteobacteria; order Burkholderiales; family UBA6910; genus UBA6910. Next base: position 2,415 of record DKBC01000246.1, on the reverse strand, counting down.
CAGGATCGCGGTCGCGAACATCCCGGGGCGCAGCTCGCCCTTCGGATTCGGCAGAGATGCCCGGACCAGAAACGAGCCCGTGTCCTGGCTGAAGGCGGGAGCGGCGAAGTTGATTTTCCCCTTGGCGCCGAAGGGCTTGCCACCCGGGAGAACGAGCTCCACATCGTAGTCGTGATTTTCCGGGGAGATGAGCTGACCCTTTTGGATCATATCCCTGGTCTTCGCCATCTGGTTCTGGGAGACGCTGAAATTGACCCAGATCGGATGCAGCGCGGCGACATAGGTGAGGTAGGCGCTCTCGGCCTGGGGGTTGAGATAGGCGCCTTCCCGCTGCAGCGATCGGCTGGCGAGTCCCGTCACCGGGGAGCGGATGGTGGTGTAACTCAGGTTGAGCTCTGCTTCGATCACCGCTGCCTTGGCGGCCTCGACCGCGGCCGCCGAACCCTGCTCCAGACCCACCGCGTCGTCCAGGTCCTTCTGGCTTACAGCGTTCTGGGCGGCCAAGGGCTTCACTCGCGCCAGGTTCTGGCGGGCCGTCAGCAGCCGGGCCTCCTGCTGGGCGAGGGCCGCCTTGGCTGCCGCCAGTTGCGCCTGAAACGGCTTGGGATCGATCTGGAACAGGACTTGGCCTTCCTTGACCAGGTCTCCTTCCTGGTAGGCGATCCTATCCAGGAAGCCGGAAACCCGCGCCACGATGTCCACCTGCCGGGAACTCTCGGTCTGGGCAACGAAAGTCGGGGATAACGGAATCGTCTTGGGCGTCACCGTCATCACCGTGACCTCGGGTGGCGGGCGCTGGGCCTTGGGCGCTTCCTTCTCGCAGCCCGTCAGCAACAAGGTGTAAACGCAAACAATGCAAAACGCGAAGCGCGAAACGCGCTGCGGGTGGGTGGGGGGGAGTTGCGGTGTCACGGGTCCTCCGGAGTCGCTCGTGGGTGCGACACACCGGCAAACCCCAAGACGACGAGACGATCGGAAGCGGAGAAACCGGATTAGCGCAGCGCGTGATTTTACTCGGGGGGGCCCAGGGGGTAAATGGGGGAGTTGCGCAGATTGCCGACGCTCTGGGCCCGGCTGCAGGCCGGTGACGCATGCTAGACTTCGCCGAATCAAGCCATGACATCGGAACTCAAGAACCTTGGGAGTTGGAAGGCGCTGGAAGCCCACGCCCGAACGATGCTTGGAGTCCACCTGCGGGAGTTGTTCGCACAGGATTCTCGGAGGGGCGAGCGCTTTGCCGCCGAGGCGGCAGGGCTTTACCTGGATTACTCCAAACACCGTGTCAACGACGAAACGCTGCGGCTCCTGATCGCGTTGGCCGAGGAGCGCGGCTTGCGCGCTCGGATCGAGGCCATGTTCCGGGGCGAGAAGATCAACAACACCGAGGACCGCGCGGCGCTGCACGTGGCGTTGCGCGCGCCCCGGGATGCGGTGATCCGGGTGGACGGTGAGAACGTGGTGCCGCAGGTGCACCAGGTGCTGGACCGTATGGCGTCCTTCTCCGGGCGGGTGCGCTCGGGTGAATGGAAGGGACATACCGGGAAGCCCATCCGTTCAGTGGTGAACATCGGCATCGGGGGCTCGGACCTGGGGCCGGTCATGGCCTACGAAGCCCTGCGCCATTACAGCAACCGGGAACTGGCTTTCCGCTTCGTCTCTAACGTGGACGGCACGGATTTCGCCGAGACGGTGCGCGATCTGGATCCTGCCCAGACGCTTTTCATCGTGGCGTCCAAAACCTTCACCACTCAGGAGACCATGGCCAACGCCGGGGCGGCGCGGGGATGGCTGCTGGAAAGCCTGGGCGAGGAGTCTGCCGTGGCCCGGCACTTCGTGGCGGTCTCCACCAACGGCGCTGAGGTGGCGAAGTTCGGCATCGACACCGCCAACATGTTCGGGTTCTGGGACTGGGTCGGGGGCCGCTATTCCATGGATTCGGCCATCGGGCTTTCCATCATGATTGCCATCGGCGAGGAGAACTTCCGCGCCATGCTGGTCGGCTTCAGGGCCATGGATGAGCATTTTCTGGCTGTGCCCCTGGATCGGAATCTGCCGGTGCTCATGGGGCTGCTTGCGGTCTGGAACTGCAATTTCCTCGGCGCCGACACCATCGCGGTGCTTCCCTATGACCAGTACCTGAAGCGCTTTCCGGCGTATCTTCAGCAACTCACCATGGAGAGCAACGGAAAGCGCGTAACGCGGGATGGTGCCGCCGTGGATTACCAGACGGGGCCCGTTTACTGGGGCGAGCCCGGGACCAACGGCCAGCATTCTTTTTACCAGCTGCTGCACCAGGGCACTAAGCTGGCTCCCTGCGACTTCATCGGCTTCTGCGAATCCCTCAATCCGGTGGCCAACCAGCACCTGCTGCTGATGGCCAACCTCTTTGCTCAGACCGAGGCGCTGGCTTTCGGC
>DKBC01000360.1 GCA_002451065.1 Betaproteobacteria bacterium UBA6910 | reverse complement strand
TGGCCCGGCAACATCCGGGAACTCAAGCACGCGGTCGAGCGCGCCTGCATCCTGAGCGACGCCCCACTCCTTGGCCCGGCGGACTTCACGGACGCGGAAGAAAAAGCCGACGCCGCCGGCACGGCGTTGACGCTCGCGGAACACATCGCCGCCAGCGAACGTCGTCACATACTCGCCGCGCTGGCAGCCAACCAAGGACGCATCACGGAAACGGCCGCTCGGTTGGGTATCAGTCGCAAGAATCTTTGGGAAAAAATGAAAAAGCACAGCATCAAGGCGCCGACGGACGACATCGCGTAGTCTTTTTGCCCGCCCATCCGCCTGTGGCCAGGCAGAAAGGATGGGCGACTCCGGTATCTATGAACGGCAGCAGTCCCCCACCCCACCCTACGGACGCTTCACAAAGCCTATCCCAGCGCACGCTCTGGCCGGACAACAGCCGCTGCGGCCAACCAATTCCACAACTCCGCCCAATCGACGGGGTGGACGGTGCTCACCGCTCTTCGTGCTCCTCGCTCCCCAGCGGCCAAAGCTGATGGCTGTCCAGCAGGAGGCGGTAGCGCGCTTCCGCCGCGTCGAAGGCGGCCTGGGTGGCGGCCATGCGCGCTTCCAAGGCCTGCCGCCGGGCCAGCAGCACGTCGCTGAGGCCCATCTCTCCCAGGGCGTAGGCCCGGGATATCTTTTCCGCGTTGGCATCCATCAGCGCGCTCGCCCCTTGGGCGCTTTGCCAGGCCGCGTAGGCCCCCCGGGCGCCGTTGTACGCGGAGGTGATTTCCGCCTCGAGGCGGCGCAGCACCAGTGCCTCCCGTTGGGCGGCCATTTCCGCCTTGGCTTGGAATTCAGCGCTGGAAGCGCGGCGCGCCCCGCCCGGAAGGGGCAGGGACAGGGAAATACCGCTCACCTGCTCCTGTCCGCCGCGCTCGTGAAAATAATGGGCACCCACCACCGGGTCCGGAATCCGATCCGCATCCATGCGCTGGGCCTCCAGTTGGGCGATCCGTGTTCCTGCACGGGCCAGCTTCAATTCGTGATTGTCCTCCAGCCCGAGCCGCAGCCAGGTGGACGCGTCGCCCTCGACGGATTCGGGACGGCTCACGGGCGACTGAGCCGGAAGGGGTAGGCCCGGGAAATACCGGCTCAGACCCGCAGTCGCGTTCTCGCCGCGCACCTTGGCCTGTTGGAGCGAGACCTCGGCCTGCATCACGGCCGCCCGCGCCAGCTCCTCTTCGAGCCGTGGCGCATCGCCGGCCTTTACGCGCCGTTCAACCACGGATTGCTGCTCCTTGAGCAACCGCGCCTGTTCCTCCCACTGACGGGTCTGCGCGCGTTCCCGCAACCATACGAACCACGCGCCCAGGAGCTTGCGCCCTGCCTCGTGCATGGCGTCGCCGTACGCGTTCTCGGCCTGAACGACGCCTTCTTCCCCCAGGGCCCGATCCAGTTCCGCCTTGCGGGGCAGGCGCAGCCCCCGCTCCAGGGCCACACTCCATTCCCCGAAAGTCTCGCCACTCTCGGCGACGCGGCGCCGCGCCCCACCGGCGGTGATGTTGAACTCGTGGGTTCCGGCCGCCAGTCGGTCGCGAACGGCTTCCCCGGCCCGGATGCCGGCGCGGGCCGCCACCACCATGGGATACCCCTGCATGGCCTCCTGAGCCGCAAGGAGCGGCGGCAGATCGGGGTAGTCCTTGAAGTCTGCGGCCCAGAGGGGAGCAGAGAATAGCAGGCATCCCGCTGCGAGCAAGCCTGTGGCATTCATGCGAACCTCCCGAATTCCAGCACCGGAGTAATCCAGTAAGCGATCTCCCGATTAGGCAGCTCCGCCTTGAGATGCTCCACCAGGGTGCGGGCATCCTCCCGGTTCAGGACGATCTGCATCTGCACCCGGTGGGAACGCCCCCTCACCTGCTCCACCACGCTATGGAAGGCCGCGCCGGCTCCGTGGCCTTCCACGTGGACGGTGGTGAAGCCCGTGGCCAGCTCCGGGTGGCCAAGCAGGTGATCGACCAGGTTTTCCTCCAATGCCCGGGGAAAAACCAGAGTCAGACAACAATCAGCGTGATTCATGGGACTGTTTCCCTCCATCGGTACAAAATTGCCGGTACAACATGGGCAGCAGAATCAGGGTCAGCAGGGTGGAACTCACCAGCCCGCCGATCACCACAATTGCCAAGGGTTTCTGGATTTCGGAACCGGGACCGCTGGCGAACAGCAGGGGCACCAGTCCGAAGGCAGTGATGCCGGCCGTCATCAGGACCGGGCGGAGCCGGCGCTTGGCTCCCTCCACCACTACCTCGCCCAAGGCCATCCCCTGGGCACGCAGCTGATTGAAATAGCTCACCATCACCACCCCATTGAGGACGGCAATGCCGAGCAGGGCGATGAAACCCACCGAGGCCGGCACCGAGAGGTACTCCCCCGAAAGCCACAGGGCAAATACCCCGCCGATCAAGGCGAAAGGGATGTTGGCGAACACCAGAGCCGCCTGGCGCAGGGATCCGAAGGTAGAAAAAAGCAGCATGTAGATCAGGCCCAGGGCCACCGGCACCACCACCGCCAGACGCGCCGCAGCCCGCTGCTGGTTCTCGAACTGCCCGCCCCACACCGTGCTGTACCCGGTAGGCAGCGGCACCTGTCTGGCCACGGCCTGTTTCGCCTCCTCCACGAAGCCGACCAGGTCCCTACCCCTCACGTTGGCCTGGACCACGACGTAGCGTGCGGCATTCTCCCGGTCGATCTTGACCGGCCCATCCACCCGCTTCAAGCGGGCCACCTGGCCCAGGGGCACGCTCTTGCCGTTGGCCAGAGTGAGGCGGATGGCGGAAAACTGCGCAGGAGACATCCTGAGCTCGTCCGCACCGCGCAACAGTACCGGCGTGCGCCGGTTCCCCTCCAGCACTGTGCCCAGCACCACGCCTTCAAGCTGGGCCCGCAGGGCGTTCTCGATCTCGTCCACGCCCAGGCCCATGCGGCCGGCCGCCAGGCGGTCAATCTCCACCTTGAGGTATTGCACCCCCTCGTTCATGACCCGGTAGACGTCCTCGCTTCCCTTTACTCGCTTGAGTGTTTCCTCGATCTGCGCGGACAGGCGATTCAGGGTGGCCAGGTCGGGGCCGAAAAGCTTCACCGCCACGTCCCCGCGCACCCCGATGATCATTTCCGACACTCGCATGTCGATCGGCTGGGTGAAGCTGTAGGCGATGCCGGGAAAGTCCTTCAACACCTCGCGCAACTGGTCCATCAGCCAGGCCTTGTCCGGTTTGCGCCATTCCTCCCGCGGCTTTAGCACCAGAAACGTGTCGGTCTGGTTCAGGCCCATAGGGTCCAGGCCGATCTCGTCCGAGCCGACCCGGGCCACCACTCCCTTTACCTCCGGCACCCTGGCCATGATGGCCTGCTGCAGGCGCAGGTCGAGGGCTGCCGACTGTTCCAGCCCGATGGAGGGCAGCTTCTCCACGCCGATGATGAGATCCCCTTCGTCCATGGTGGGCATGAAGGTCTTGCCGGCCTGGTCTATACTCAGATCGGCAAGACCTTCATGCCCACCATGGACGAAGGGGATCTCATCATCGGCGTGGAGAAGCTGCCCTCCATCG
>DKBC01000120.1 GCA_002451065.1 Betaproteobacteria bacterium UBA6910 | reverse complement strand
CATGATCCTGGTGTCCGGCTTCAATGTTTACCCCAACGAGATCGAGGATGTCGTGATGTTGCATGGGGGAGTGCTGGAAGTGGCGGCGATCGGGGTCCCGGACGAGAAGTCCGGCGAAGTGGTGAAGATCGTAGTCGTGAAGAAGGACCCGGAGCTCACCGCCGAGGCGCTGATCGCGCACTGCAAGAAGCACCTGACCGGCTACAAGATGCCCAAGGTCGTGGAGTTCCGAGAAGAGCCGTTGCCAAAATCCAATATCGGAAAAGTGCTGCGCCGGTTGCTGCGGGCGGAGTCCCGCAAGGCCTGAGCCGAGCACCATGGCAGCGTTTCCTCCGAAACGGCTTCGATACCGGGCACCGGGAAGCCGACCGGCCACGGTGGGTGTGACCACGGTCGCGGATGTATAATCGGCCCGATCAGGAATCGAAGCGCGCCGCAACTGACGCAATGCCCGGGGACAGCCGCGGGCAGAAAGGAGCGACCATGAATTTCCGCATCGAGAAACAGGGCGCCGGGCTCAGCATTCGCATCGACGAAGTGGCGGGCCAGGAACAGGCGCTGATCGAAACCATTCGCCAATGCAGGAAATCCGCTTGGGCCTGCCCCTCGGGTGAGTGCCTGAACGTCGACACCATTGGCGAGCGGGTGGAGGACGGATGCGTGTGTTTCACCTTGACTCCGCGGCCCGGGGCGGTGCTTGACCCGGCGGGCATCGAGCAATGCCTGCGCTACACGCTGCCGCGGGCGGCAAAGAAATGACCCGTATCGCGCGCTGAGGCGGCGCCTTTCGCCTCGTCGACCGCATCCGCCACCGGGGCATTTACCACCCGCAGAAAACACTCGCGCGCCGCCGCGGCCCCTCGAGCGTGTCCCGGGCCGGCGGGGCTACGTTCGGCCGGCATCCGCTTTGCGTCTCAATCCTTCTCGCGGTCGCTATAATACCGACCACCGAACCCACTGCCCACCCACGCCGGATTTCCGCATGGAATTCATCACCGTCAGGATCGAAAAGCCGGAGGACGCTAACTTCATCCTCGGCCAGACCCACTTCATCAAGACGGTGGAAGACATCCACGAGGCCCTGGTGGGGGCGGTACCGGGCATCAAATTCGGGCTTGCCTTCTGCGAGGCCTCCGGCAAGTGCCTGGTACGCTGGTCGGGGACCGATCCCGCCATGATCGAGCTGGCGAAAAAGAACGCGTCCGCCCTCGGGGCGGGACATTCCTTCATCGTCTTTCTCGGCAGCGGCTTCTTCCCGGTGAACGTGTTGAACACCGTCAAGGCGGTTCCCGAGGTGTGCCGCATCTTTTGCGCCACCGCCAATCCCACAGAGGTGGTCCTGGCCCAGACCGATCAGGGGCGCGGCATCCTGGGGGTGGTGGACGGGTCCAGCCCCAAGGGTGTCGAGGGCGACGCGGACATCCAATGGCGGAAGGAACTCCTGCGGCAAATCGGATACAAACTTTGAGGCGGCCCGAGCGTGACCGGGACTTCCCCGCTCCGCAATTTTTCGTGAAACCTGACTCGATGCGCAATCTCCCGCTGCTCCTGCTTCTTGCCGCCACCCTCTCGGGCACTGCCCGCGCCGACCCGGCGCCCCTGCCGGAAGTGTGGCGGTGCCACGGCGCCTACCAGACGGACCCCGGCAAGCCGGTCTCACCCCAGAACCGCACGCTGACTCTCATAATTGGAAGCGACAAGGCGACGATGAAGGTGGACTCGGCCGATTACCAGGGCCGCTTCGAGGCCTCCGGTCAGCATGTCATGGCATGGTTCGAAGTCACCGGCGCCGGTGGCGAACCCATGGTGGAGGAAGCGACCCTGGGGCGGGTCAGCGGGCGGTTGGCGACCAGTGTGCAGCGGGAAGATGGCTCCCGCGCCGGCATATTCCGTGGTGGCTGCAGTCTGGAGGAGGTGCCGGCCCAAAAGAGTTGAGCCCGCCCGCATCGGTCCTCCTGCCCCCGGCCGGCTGCTCGCAACGCGGGGCGCCGCGTCCGCGATGGGGGGACGCGAAACCAATTCGTCCGCGGCGTGCCCAAAGCAGTGTTGGGCAGCCCTCCCAACCCCCACCGGACGAGGGAAACGCCGTCCGGAAAGGAGATGCCGCATGTGCATGGAATGGGAAATGTGGTTCGAGGCGCTGGACCAGAGGCGCCAGCAAGCCCGCGTTAAGACCCCTCCGGCGACGGTGCCTTCCAGGAATGCGGAGCCCCGCCCGGTAACGGAGCCCCAGGTCCCGGTACCGCTGGACGCGGAACCGGAACCGGTCTAGCGCCTTTACCCCTGCTCGAGAACCCGCTGCGGCGGGTTTTTTTCGGCTGCAATCCCAGGGTTGTGTGCGTTTATGGGAAAGCATCAATTGGAGTTGAAGTGGGGGGCTCGCTCCGCGCTCGTTATCCGGCCGGGAATACCCTCTGGTTCCGAATGGAAACTGCCGCCGTTAAGGGGGGAATCCGGTTTGGCGAAACTCCCCACCATGCGGGGAGCCAATACCTTGGATGGCCCATGGTCTGCGCGAAGCGCCACCGACCAAGAAAGGACAACGAGTCAATCCTGCGGAGGTCGCGCAACGCTATTCCGACGCCGGAATCCGCCGCGACGCCGACGCCATCATGGCCAGCTTCGGGCCGGGAGGTCGAGGAGGTCCGGATGTTGAGCTGGGAGACCGCGATCGAGATGCTGGCGAGGAGGGGCTCTCTCGGCGGGGTCGGCATGACCATCGGACACCGGATGATGACCGTGACCGCAGGGGAGGGCCCCGATGATCCTGCCCAGCTCATGGACGGCGGTGCTCACGCCGTCGACATGAAGAAGCATTCCGGCTCCAAACTGGGCGCCAGCGGCATGGCGGAGGTTTTTCGCCGGTTCCCCTGAGGACCACGATGCGCTGCGGTTCCTGCGGAAAGATGACGCACCCGGATGACGCCAACGGACGCTGCCGCTGCAGACCCACCCTGCCGGCCGCGCCGCCCTATTGGTGAATCCGGGGCGATCTGGGATGATCGGAGTGCCCCTCAACCCGAAATTCCCGCTGCGGACGTTTCAGAAAACATGATCCTTGGCAACATTTTCGCCCAGCGATTCGCGACGCTGCTCATCGCCGCTCTGGCCGTCTGGATCTTGGCTGCCTGCGCCGACATGCAATCGGAAAAGGCGCCCGGAACCCCGCTGGAAGGGACCTACTGGAAGCTGGTGGATGCCGGCGGCAAGGCGCCGAAGGCCGTGGCCGGCGAGCCCGAGGCTCACATCCGCTTCGACGGCTCGGACAAGCGCGCGTCCGGCTACAGCGCCGTGAACAACTTCAATGGCAGCTACCAGGCGTCGGGGTCAACGCTCCGCTTCGGCCCGGTGGCTGCCACGCGCCGCGCCGGCCCGCCTCATGCCATGGAGGTGGAGTCCAAGCTGTTCATCGCCTTCGACGCCAGCCGCACCTATCGCATTTCGGGTCAGAGCCTGGAACTGCTCGACGCCGGCGGCAAGGCCCTGGCCCGATTCGAAGCCAGGCCCGCGCCCTGAGGCCCCTTCCCTGCCCTGCCTGAGTTGCTCCCCTGAGTGGCCAGGAACGGCATCATCCCCGTCCGCCGGAGATCCTTTCCTTCGGGGTATTACTTGCCAGTTTTAAAAGCTTGGCACCTGCCGGCCATCTTCGTGTAACATTCGCCGCCTTTGTCCGTTAATGCGGACTGTTGCCCGCTTGCTTGAAAAATAACTAGATGTTCTGGTGCCTGCTTCTCTTGGCCAAGGCCGGCCTGTTCTTCGCCGGCTATCTGCGCTTTGACGCACTCTGGAATCTGGCCTTCCTGGGCCTGATTCTGGCGCCGATGCCCAAGCCGGTCCGGGTTCGGCGCGGGCTGAGAGCGCTGCGGCAGCTATTGATTGCCGCATCGGCCGCGCTGTTGTTCTGGCATGACTCCTGGCTTCCGCCCATCAGTCGGGCCATTGAGTTCCTGAGCGACCCGACTACGGTTCCCTCGCTTCGATACCTGGTGGAGTTCCTCGGCCGTTACCTGGACTGGATGACGGCCATGGCCCTGGTCGCGCTGCTGGCCGTGAGCTTCCTGGTTCGCCGCTCCCGCAGCGTCATGGCGGCGGTACTGACGGTCACCGGATTTGCCGTGGCTGCGGCCTCGGCCACCAGCCTGCGGCAGGCCGACGTGCCGGTGGCGGAAAACGTAAAGCGGTTCCGGGTGACCGAATCGGCCCGCACGGTGCAGTTCCAGGGCGCGCGGGCGCCCGCGTTCGACGTCATCCTGCTGCACGTCTGTTCCCTCTCCTGGAACGATCTGGATACGGTGGGCCTGCGCGACCACAAGTTCCTGAGCGGATTCAACATCATGTTCACGAATTTCAACAGCGTGACCTCCTACAGCAGCATGGCGACCATACGCCTGCTGCGGGCGGGATGCGGCCAGGCGACCCACGGGGACTTGTGGAACCCCGCCCACGCGGACTGCTACCTTCTCGACCGCCTGCGCCAGCACGGTTTCCGCAGCTATGCCGCCATGGATCACGACGGCCTGTACGGGGACTTCGGGAAGTTCGCGCAGGAACTCGGCCACATGGACGTGCCGGGGTCCAACGAAGGAATTCCGGTGCGCCAGTTCAACTTTGACGATTCCCCGATCTTCGACGGCTACGGCGTGCTCGACCGCTGGTGGCGGCAGCGCAGCGGCGACAAAGTGAAACGGGCGGTCCTCTACTACAACACCATCACGCTGCACGAAGGTACGCGCTGGGCCAGCGACGACGGGTCGTCCAGGCAGGAGCGCCGAGTCCATTACCGGGAAGCTGCGGAGAAGCTTTTTGACAACATGCAGCGCCTTTTTGATCAGATCGAGAAATCGGGGCGCAACGCCATGGTCATCGTGGTGGCCGAACACGGCGGAGCCGTGGAGGGTTCGAGCATACAGGCCTCGGGGCTGAGGGAGATTCCATTGCCCCAGATCACCCGGGTACCCGCCGCCGTGAAATTCATCGGCGGCAGATGGAACCGGGGCACCGAGCAGATCGTGATCGACGAACCCGTCAGCTACCAGGCGCTCGCCTGGCTGATCGCGGAATCGGTGCGGCGCCCGCCCTTCGGCAACCGTGCCAAGGCGCTCGACCTGACCGAACTTCCGCGCACCGATTTCCTCGCGGAGATCTCAGGCGTGCAGGTCGCCCAGTACGGCGGCGACTACTACATTCTGAGGCAAGGAACCCAATGGGCGCGGCTGCCGGACCGCGCCCTGCCCCAGCCGGCGGACAAGCTGGCCGCGATCAAGCACGAAGGGCACTTCGGTCTCCACCACGAGTTTGGCGCCTTCGATTGAAGGCGCAAGCCGCGCCCCGAAACCACCCTCCCCGGGGGGCTGAGACGCCCGCAATCCCAGGGTTTCCTTCTGTCTGCTAGACTGGGACTGGTCTCCGGACCAAAACAGCGGCGTCATGAGCTCCTGGGGCTGTCCTTACGATCTCAACAGCCAGTGCCAGCGGGTGCTGGGGCGGCCCTGCGAGCCTGGAATGAAGGGCTGCGTCCTGTTCGGCCGCTTCACTTTTGCCGACGAGAGCAAAAACGCTTCCCGGCGCCCTAAGCGGAAGGCGCCAAGCAATGGCCGTCCTGAGTCGGAAGAGCCCGATGGCCGCTAACCCGCTGCCCGCAACTCGCACGAGGTGAGGCCCATGAGATTACCG
>DKBC01000201.1 GCA_002451065.1 Betaproteobacteria bacterium UBA6910 | reverse complement strand
GGTGGGCGTGGCCACGCAGGATCCCGTGCTGCGTCGGCGCTTCAGCGGCCAGCCGGAATATGTCGTTAACTATTTCTTCTTCGTGGCCGAGGAGGTGCGGGAAATAATGGCGCGAATCGGGGTCCGGAAATTCGATCAACTCATCGGCCGCATGGACCTGCTTGACATGAAGAATGGCATCGAGCATTGGAAGGCTCAAGGGCTCGACTTTTTCCGAATCTTCCAGAAGCCGGCCGTCCCGCCGGATGTTGCGGTCCACAACTGCGAGAAGCAGGATCACGGACTCGAGCGGGCCCTGGACCACCAGTTGATCAAGCTCGCCCAGCCGGCCCTGGAGCAGCGCGAAAAGATCCGCATCGACCTCCCCATCCGCAACGTCAACCGCACGGTAGGGACGATGCTCTCCGGTAAAGTGGCGCAGAAGTACGGGCATGCCGGGCTTCCCGATGACACCGTTCACATCACTTTCACCGGAAGCGCCGGCCAGAGCTTTGGCGCTTTTCTCGCCCGAGGTATTACCCTGGAACTGATCGGCGACGCCAACGACTACACCGGCAAGGGGCTTTCGGGGGGGCGCATCATCGTGCGTCCCCACGCGGAGTTCCGGGGTGACCCCCAGGAGAACATCATCATCGGCAACACGGTAATGTACGGCGCCATTGACGGCGAAGCCTACTTCCGAGGCGTCGCCGGCGAGCGCTTCCTGGTGCGCAACTCCGGCGGCACCGCGGTGGTGGAGGGCGTGGGGGACCACGGATGCGAATACATGACGGGCGGCAGCTGCGTGGTGCTCGGCGCCACGGGCCGCAATTTCGCGGCCGGTATGAGCGGCGGCATCGCCTATGTGTACGACCCCGGCCGGACTTTCAAGGAACGCTGCAATCCCGCCATGGTCGATCTCGAGCCGATGCCGGCCCCGGGTCAGACCCCGCCGGAACTGCGTCATCGGGGGGAGGATGACGACACGCTGCTGAAGCGTTTGATCGAGAACCACGCCAAGTTCACGGGCTCGGATGCCGCAAAAGCCATCCTCGCCAACTGGCAGGTCTCGCGCTCGCTCTTCGTGAAGGTGTTCCCCAGGGAATATCGCAGGGCGCTCAAAGAATTGTATCTCAAGCGCACGAGCCAGGCTGCTTGACGGAACAGCACCTGTGCCGCGGGCCCACTGGGGCCGGGGGTTCCCTGTGTCGGTCCCCCGCTGCCAATGACGGAATTGACTGGTTGGAGTTGGAATCATGGGAAAACCCACCGGATTTCTTGAGCTGAACCGTATTGAGGAGGCGGCGCTACCGGTACAGGAGCGCCTAAAGAACTATCGCGAGTTCGTCCAGCCCCTCTCCGACGCGGACGCTTCCAAGCAGGGTGCGCGCTGCATGGATTGCGGTATCCCGTTCTGCTCCAGCGGCTGCCCCGTCAACAACATCATCCCGGACTGGAACGACCTTGTGTACCGGAACCGGTGGCGCGATGCCCTCGAGGTGCTGCATTCAACCAACAATTTTCCGGAATTCACAGGCAGGATCTGTCCCGCGCCCTGCGAGGAGGCGTGCACGCTGCGCATCAACGCCCAGCCCGTTGGTATAAAATCCATCGAGCACGCGATCGCCGACAAGGGATGGGAACAGGGCTGGATCGTGCCCAACCCGGCGCCGGGCAAGACCGGGAAAACGGTTGCCGTGGTCGGCTCCGGGCCCGCCGGGCTCGCCTGCGCCCAGCAACTCGCGCGAGCCGGCCATCGCGTCGTGGTGTTCGAGAAAGCCGACCGCATTGGGGGCCTCCTCCGCTACGGAATACCCGACTTCAAGCTGGAAAAATGGACCATTGACCGGCGCCTGGAGCAGATGCGCGCCGAAGGTGTCGAGTTTCGGGTGAACCACTATGTTGGCCTCGCGCCGAAGCCGGGTATCGCGGGCGCGGTCAGAGTGGATCCGCAGGATCTGACCGGGGAATTCGACGCAGTAGTGCTCTCAGGCGGCGCCGAACAGCCCCGCGACTTGCCCATTCCCGGGCGGGAGCTGGACGGCGTCCACTTTGCCATGGACTTCCTGCCGCTCCAGAACCGGCGGGTGGCCGGAGACAAAGGGGTTCCAGAATTTTGGGCTCGCGACAAGCATGTGGTGGTGATCGGTGGCGGGGACACGGGTTCCGACTGCGTGGGTACCTCCAACCGCCATGGCGCGAGAACGGTCACCCAGCTCGAGCTGCTGCCCATGCCGCCCGACCTCGACCGCAACCCGGTCTGGCCGTACTGGCCGAGCCGGCTGCGCAGTTCCTCCTCCCATGAGGAGGGCTGCGAGCGGGACTGGTCGGTAATCACCAAGCGCTTTGTCGGGGAAAGCGGCAAACTAAAGGGCCTGGTGGCGGCCCGCCTCGAGTGGGAAAAGGATCCCGCCAGCGGCCAGATGAAAATGAAGGAAGTTCCGCAAAGCGAATTCGAGCTGCCTGCCGATTTGGTGCTGCTTGCCATGGGGTTCACGGGGCCGATCCAGTCCGTGATCGACGCGTTCGGGGTCGAGAAGGACGCCCGCGGCAATGCCAAGGCAACCACGGACGGGCCGGGGCCCTACGTGACCTCGGTGCCCAAGGTGTTCGCCGCGGGCGACATGCGCCGCGGGCAATCCCTCGTGGTGTGGGCCATCCGCGAAGGCCGCCAGTGCGCCCGGGCGGTGGATGAGTTTTTGATGGGTTGCAGCGAGCTTCCGCGTTGAGTCCCGGGGCATGGGGGCCGGGGGCCAGGGCGCAGGAAACCCGGCGTTAGCGGGCTCGTCCCTTCGAGCTTCAAATTGATTGCCCCATGACCAAGCCAAAGAACGACACCTTACTGCGGGCCCTGCTCCGCCAGCCCACCGAGTACACGCCCCTCTGGCTGATGCGCCAGGCCGGACGCTACCTGCCCGAGTACAACCAGACGCGGGCGCGCGCGGGCAGCTTCCTAAGTCTTTGCAAGAGTCCCGACTTCGCCACCGAAGTCACCATGCAGCCGCTAGCCAGGTATCCCCTTGACGCCGCGATCCTGTTCTCGGACATCCTCACCATTCCCGACGCCATGGGTCTCGGACTGTATTTCGCCGAAGGCGAGGGGCCCAAGTTCGAGCGGCCCCTGCGCGACGAGTGGGAGATCCGCGACCTGGCGGTTCCTGATCCGGACGTTCATCTGCGTTATGTCATGGATGCCGTGCGCCAGATCCGCAAGGCGCTGGACAACGAGGTTCCGCTCATCGGCTTCTCCGGGAGCCCGTTCACTCTGGCCTGTTACATGGTCGAGGGCGGCGGCAGCGATGACTTCCGACGGCTGAAGACCATGCTCTACGACCGGCCCGAATTGCTTCACCACATTCTGGATGTGACTGCCCAGGCCGTCACCGCCTATCTCAACGCGCAGATCGAGAGCGGAGCCCAGGTAGTCATGATCTTCGACACTTGGGGAGGGACGCTTTCCGCGGCGGGCTACCGGGAGTTTTCCCTGCGCTACCTGGAGCAGATCGTGGCGCGGCTCAGGCGGGAGCACGAGGGGCGGCGGGTGCCCAGCATCGTGTTTACCAAAGGCGGGGGGCTCTGGCTGGAGTCGATTGCAGGAACAGGCTGCGACGCAGTCGGGCTCGATTGGACCATTGACATTGGCGAAGCACGCCGCCGTGTGGGAAACCGTGTCGCATTGCAGGGCAACCTCGACCCGGCGGTGATGTTCGCATCCCCTGAAAAGATCACCGAAGAGGCTGGCAGGATTCTTTCTGCATACGGCTCTGGCCATGGACACGTGTTCAACCTCGGCCACGGAATCTCACAATTTACCCCTCCAGACAACGTGTTAGCTTTGGCGGACGCAGTCCATTCCATCAGCCGCCAGTTCCACTAGTACCGCAAAAAACGGCTTTACGATGCGGGTTTCACGGCCGCTTATGCACAGGATCCCGTGTTTGTCTCGTTTCGTCCGTGAAACCATGAGGCATTTTGTCACACTTCCTCAACCTGATGATTTTAGGTATTTATTTTTTTGGATCGGCAAATCTCTTGCGGCGTAAGGTCTTACAGTCGCGAGCCGTTAGGTACCTCCGAGGCGAATTACCCACAGAATTATCCACAGGGCCGGGAGG
This sequence comes from Betaproteobacteria bacterium UBA6910, assembly GCA_002451065.1. Lineage (GTDB taxonomy): Bacteria > Pseudomonadota > Gammaproteobacteria > Burkholderiales > UBA6910 > UBA6910. The sequence continues at coordinate 1,367 of DKBC01000201.1, read as the reverse complement.
CCAGACTGATTTCCCTCTTCGGCATAATTTGTTAGCACGCCTTGCGAGAAATTACTTGAGGTTGTTGTCGCGGCGCATCACGGGTCGATGAGCGTCCTGCGCATCGCCCTCGATGTTCCGCTGGACACCTCCTTCGACTATCTGGCCGGCGAGGACGAGCCAGCTGCCGTCGGTGATTGTGTGCTGGTTCCCTTTGGAAACCGGAAGGTTCTTGGGGTCGTTATGGAAGTGGCGGAAAGTCCCGCCGTGCCGCTGACCCGGCTCCGGCAGATCGAGCGCGTGGTGCGGGAGGTGCCACCACTTCCCGCCGACCTGATCGCCTTGCTCCGTTTCTGCAGCGATTACTATCAATATCCTCTCGGGCAGGCTGTCATCAACGCACTGCCCGCGCGCCTGCGCAGCACCCGCCCCATTCGCTCCCTGGCCGAGCCCGCTTACCAGGCATCCGAAGAGGCGCTGCGCGCCGACACCGAAATTCTGCCGCCGCGTCGGATCGCCCAGCGCCGCCTGCTCCGTGAACTCAAGGCGGGACGCGTCTTGACGCGCGCCGCCGCCGGCAAGCTGGTTTCACGGCCCGGCCCGGCCCTGCAGGAACTGGCGCGCCTCGGTCTGGCGAAGGAAGTGGAAGTCGTGGGGCCCTCCCCCGACACGCCGGAACAGGCTCCGTCGCTCAATTCCGGGCAGCAAGATGCGGCCTGCGCCATCTCCCGATCACTCGGGGGCTACCGGGCTTGGCTGCTGCATGGGGTCACCGGTAGCGGCAAGACGGAGGTCTACCTGCGCGTGCTCGCGGAAGTTATAGGACGCGGCGGGCAGGGTCTGGTGCTGGCGCCGGAGATCAACCTCACGCCGGAGCTGGAGGCACGCTTCCGCCGGCGCTTTCCCGCCGAAACGGTCGTCAGCCTGCACAGCGGACTCGCCGCGGGCGACCGCCTGCGAAACTGGGTGCTCGCGTCCACCGGGCGCGCCGGCATCGTCCTCGGCACGCGCCTGGCAGTGTTCACACCGCTGCCGGCCTTGGCATTGATCGTGGTGGACGAGGAGCACGATGCCTCGTACAAGCAGGAAGAGGGACTGCGTTACTCGGCGCGGGACGTCGCCGTGTTCCGCGCCAAGCGCGCCGGGGTGCCCGTGGTGCTGGGTTCCGCCACGCCGTCGTTGGAAAGCCTGCACAACGCCAACCGCGGCCGCTACGGACTTCTGCGGCTCACGCAGCGAGCTGTCGAGTCCGCGGAGCTTCCCGTGATTCGTCTGGTGGACCTGCGGCGCGAGCGGCTCCAGGACGGCCTGTCTCAGCCGCTGTTGCACGCGGTCGCAGCGCGACTCGAGCGGGGCGAGCAGAGCCTGGTGTTCATCAACCGCCGCGG
>DKBC01000245.1 GCA_002451065.1 Betaproteobacteria bacterium UBA6910 | reverse complement strand
GAAAGAACAATCACGTGCTTGCACCCCGCCTTCTTGGCGAGGGCGGCCTTTTCGTCGCTGCCGACAGTGCCAATCACGGTCACACCCAGGTGCTTCGCCCATTGGCAAAGGATCTGCCCGACGCCCCCGGCAGCGGCGTGGACCAGAATGGTCTCGCCCTTCTTGACCCGGTAGGTCCGGCGCAGCAGGTAGTGGGCCGTCAGACCTTTTAGCATCATGGCTGCGGCAATGCGATCGTCCACGCCGGACGGAATCCTGACCAGGCGGTCAGCCGGGCGCAGACAGACCTCGGCATAGGCCCCAATGGGTTGGGCGTAGGCGACCCGGTCTCCGGCCTTGAACTCCTTGACCCGCGGGCCTACCGCCTCGACGACTCCCGCTCCCTCCATCCCGAGAGTCGCGGGCAGCGGGACCGGATAAAGCCCGCTGCGGTGATAGGTGTCTATATAGTTGAGTCCGACTGCGGTGTTGCGCACCAGAACTTCGCCCGCCCCCGGTTTGCTAGCTTCCATTGCCTCCCAGCGCAGCACCTCGGGTCCGCCGGTTTCGTGAATCCGAATCGCGTAAGCCATTCTTCTCCTCCAGTATTGAAAAAGGTCCCAGGTACTTCAGATGCGACCCGCAGCCGGTGCGGCAATCGCTGGCTCCGAATCTTGGAATTATGCGCTCACCCGGGGTCCGTTGATTGAGTGGACACTCCTCTTCCCAAAAGCGCTTCACTCCAGTCACCCGGACACCAGGCNNCGGATCCGTGCCTCCATCCCGCGCCTTGCGCTGCCCGTATAGACGTAGCGGCCCTGCGGAAACCCCAGCTTGCCGAGTCCGCCTACGCGCAACGCCAGGGTCCGGGGGACCAATATCAGGAGCTGATAACTCCTCGTCCCGGCGCCCTCAGGGATATCGGTCCAAGTACGGGTCACCCGGGGAGCATCCTAGCCGGTACCATTCCCCTGTCAAGCAATTCGCTGCGTGCTCGTCGCGCGCCAACGGCGGCCCCGGCGGCCACTGGGATAGAATTCGGGGTCATGATCGGTCGCCGCAATCCGAACGGGGGAAGGGGAAATGGCGAGGAAGTCATCGGATCTGGTTATCCGCCGCACGGTGGAAAGCGACATTCCGCAGATCCTAGGGCTTCAGCAGCGCGTCTATCCGGCTGCCTTGGTTTTTAGTCCGGACCAGATTCGGAACCAGGTGGACGTGTTTCCCGACGGGCAGATGGTCGCGTCCCTGGGCGACACGGTCGTGGGCGCGGTTTCGTCCCTTGTCGTTCTATGGGACGACTACGGGCTCAATCACGTCTGGAAAGAAGTCACCGGCGCCGGTTACTTCCAGACCCATAACCTCGATGGCCGCACGCTCTACGGCGCCGAGGTACTGGTGGACCCAGAGTCGCGACGCCTTGGCATCGGCGGCCGCCTCTATGCGGCGCGCCGGCAGTTATGCCAGAGGATGAACCTCAAGCGCATCATGGCAGCCGGCCGGCTGCCCGGTTACCACCTGGCGAAAAACGGCATGTCACCCGAGCTCTACGCCATGAAGGTGATCTGGGGAGACGTCTACGATCCGGTGCTTCGGTTCCAACTCGACCAGGGATTCCAATATTGCGGGATCATTCACGGCTATCTTCCCGAGGACGTGGAGTCCGACGGAAACGCCGCGCTCATCGTGTGGCTGAATCCCCGCTACAACGCGAAACTTCCAACCCGTCTGCCTAAGGGAAAATCCGCATGAAAGTCCGTATTGCAGCCATCCAGTACCAGCTTCGTCAGATCCAGGATTTCGAGGGTTTCGAGCGCCAGGTGCATTTTGTCCTCAGGGCGGCCGCCGACTACCGGCCCCATTTCGTTCTGCTGCCGGAGATCTTCACCACCCAGTTGTTGTCATTCATGCAGAACGACAACGTCGCCTTGGCGGTGCGTGAGCTTTCCCGCTACACGCCGCGCATTGTTGACCTGCTGCGGGAGCATGCCGTCAAGCACGGCTATTACCTGGTGGGCGGAACCCACCCCACTGACCGCGACGGCAAGATCTACAACACCGCCTACCTCTTCACGCCAAGCGGGGACATGTTCACCCAGGACAAGGTTCACCGGACGCGCTGGGAAAAAAAGGAATGGGACACGACGCCGGGCGAGGAACTAAAGGTATTCCGCACCGAGTTCGGCGTCATCGGAATCCTCATCTGCTACGACATCGAATTTCCCGAGATGGCGCGCAAGATCTGCGAGTCGGGTGCGGACATCCTGTTCGTTCCTTCGTGCACGGACGACCGCCAGGGCTTCCTGCGAGTGCGTTACTGCTGCCACGCCCGCGCCATCGAGAATCAGGTTTATGTTGCCATGACCAGCACCGTGGGCAACCTTTCCGTGGAAAGCCTGCGGCTGCATTACGGCCAGGCCAGCATCATTTCGCCTTCGGACTTTCCGTTCTCCCGGGACGGTATCGTTGCGGAGGGCGTGATCAACGACGAGCAAATCGTGGTCGCGGATGTGGACCTCGCCTCACTGGGGGAGAATCGCCTGAAGGGCACCACGATCCCGCTGCTCGACAAGCGCTACGACGTGTACGAGCGCGGCGTNNACGCCGAGGGCGTTAGCTTCGATGAACGCCCGCCGCGGCTCCACCAGGTCCCCCATCAGGGTGGTAAAGATCTCGTCGGCGGCGATGCCGTCCTCGATCTGGACCTTGAGCAGGCGGCGCACGTCGGGGTCCATCGTGGTCTCCCATAGCTGCGCCGGATTCATTTCGCCGAGACCCTTGTAGCGCTGAATGGTGAGTCCCTTCCGCGCCTCGTCCAAGAGCCAGTCCAGTGCCTCCTTGAATTCCTCGATCGCGCGCTTGTGGTCTCCCCGCTGGACGTAGGCGCCGCTGCCAATCAATCCGCGCAGAACCTTGCCGGTCTTCTGAATCTGCTCGAAGTCCGCGCTTGCGATGAACTCGGGATCAAGATGGCCAACCTGCACGTTTCCATGGTGCGTCCGCTTGATCACCAGGCGATGGCTTTCCAAGGTTTCATCGTACTCGGCGTCGATCTGGATTTCCTTGGCGTCGAGTTGCTTGGCGAGTCGCGATGCGGTTGCCTTGGCTGCCTGGGCGGACGATAGGTCGACGTCTGGCTCGCGCATCACCGCGTAAAGCACGAGCGGATCCACCAAGCGCGCGACCCGCTCGATCACCGCCTCCGCCAGAAGGTATTCCTTGGCCACGCTTTCCAGGGATTCGGCAGAGATGGGATCCGCCCCCTCCCTGGGCACCAGCAGCGCGTCGCCGAGCGCGAGCCTCAGGAGATGCTGGCGCAATTCATAATCATCCTTGAGGTAGTGCTCGCTGCGTCCGTGCTTCACCTTGTAGAGCGGCGGCTGAGCAATGTACACGTGTCCCCGTTCTACTATCTCCGGCATCTGGCGATAGAAGAAGGTNNGGTAGCGCAGCTTCTCCGGGTTGTACTCATCTTTTCCGATGCCGGTACCCAGGGCCGTGATCAGGGTGGCAATTTCCTGGGAGGAAATGAGCTTGTCGAAACGCGCCTTCTCGACGTTCAGTATCTTGCCCTTCAGAGGCAGAATCGCTTGGAACTTGCGATCCCGGCCCTGCTTGGCGGAGCCTCCGGCCGAGTCGCCTTCCACGATATAGAGTTCACAGAGTGCGGGATCCCTTTCCTGGCAGTCGGCCAGCTTTCCTGGCAGTCCGAGACCGTCCATTATCCCCTTGCGGCGGGTCAGCTCCCTGGCCTTGCGCGCCGCCTCACGGGCCCGCGCCGCGTCTATGATCTTGCCGACGATGACCTTGGCGTCGCCAGGCTTCTCCAGCAGAAACTCCATGAGCCTGGCGCCGACCACCTCTTCCACCACTGGCCTCACTTCCGATGAGACAAGCTTGTCCTTGGTCTGGGACGAGAACTTGGGGTCGGGAAGCTTTACCGACAAAACCGCCGTCAGCCCCTCCCGCATGTCGTCGCCGCTGGTCTCCACCTTGGCCTTCTTCGCCAGCTCGCTCTGTTCAATATAGGAATTGAGGGTGCGGGTCATGGCCATGCGCATTGCGGTCAGATGGGTGCCGCCGTCCCGCTGCGGAATGTTATTGGTGAAACAGAGTACGGATTCCGCGTAGGAATCGTTCCACTGCATGGCAATCTCCACCGAAATTCCATCCCTCTCGCCCTCGGTGTAGAAGATGTTGGGATGCAGGACATTCTTGGCACGGTTCATGTACTCCACGAAACCGCGGATTCCCCCGGAAAAAGCGAAGTTCTCCTCCTTGCCCGAACGCTGGTCGAACAGTTCAATTTTCACCCCGTTGTTGAGGAAGGACAGCTCGCGCAGGCGCTTCGCCAGTATGTCGAAATGGTATTCGACATTGCCAAAGGTCTCCCGGGATGCGAGGAAATGCACCTCCGTGCCGCGCCGCTGGGTATCGCCGATCACCTTCAGGGAATCAACCGCCGCCCCGTTTCGGAACTCCAGGAAGTAGGTCTTGCCATCGCGGCGGATGGTGAGCTTGAGCCATTCGGAAAGCCCGTTCACCACTGACACGCCCACGCCGTGGAGCCCGCCGGAAACCTTGTAGGAATTCTGGTCGAACTTGCCACCCGCGTGCAGTTCGGTCATTACAATCTCGGCCGCGGAGCGCTTGAGTTCGTCGTCTTCCTTGATCTCGGTGGGGATGCCACGACCGTTGTCGACCACCGAAACCGAGTTGTCGGGGTGAATGACGACTTTGATTTCGGTGCAGTACCCCGCGAGGGCCTCGTCTACGGCGTTGTCCAGTACCTCGAACACCATGTGATGGAGCCCCGTGCCGTCCTGGGTGTCTCCGATGTACATGCCAGGGCGCTTTCGTACCGCCTCAAGGCCCTTAAGCATTCTGATGCTGTCAGCGGTGTATTCGGCGGGGTCGCCGTTCTTGGCGCTGCCTTTTGACTGTCTTTCCTTGTCGTTCATTGAATCTTCCAAAGAAGCGTTGCGCAAAATAACCACCGGCGACGCCGGCAGGCGCAGCCGCCGCGAGTCTGTCGAGTGGAGAAAGGGGTAACCGGCAAACCCTGCTAGATCCGCATGGGCATTACGACGTACTTGAAATCCATGTCACCGGGGATCGTGATCAGGGCACTCGAATTGGCATCGCCGAAGGCGCAGTCGATCTGCTCCGTGGTCACGTTATTGAGGACGTCGAGGAGATAGGTGACGTTGAAACCGATGTCCAGCGCCTCGCCCGTGTAATCGATTTCCAGCTCCTCTTGGGCTTCCTCCTGTTCGGTGTTGGTGCAGGAAATGCGTAGTCCGCCGTTGGTCATGACCAAGCGCACGCCGCGGAACTTTTCATTCGACAGGATGGCCGCCCGCTGCAACGCCTGCTGGAACAGGAGGCGGTCGATGGTGAAGTGCCTGGTGTAATTCGTGGGTATCACGCGCGCGTAATCCGGAAATTTGCCGTCTATCACCTTGGAAATCAGGACTACGTTGTCAAAGCTGAACCGCACCTGGTTTTGCAGGAGCTCCAGCTTGACCGGATCGTCGCTGTCGGAAAGCAGCTTTACGAGCTCAAGCACCGCTTTGCGTGGAAGAATCACTTCCTGGCGCCCGGAGACGCCGTCCAGGGGCTGGGTTACATAACCCAGGCGGTGGCCGTCCGTCGCAACAACGCGCAACGAACCGTCCTCGAGCACGATGAGAAGACCATTCAAATAGTACCGGATGTCCTGCTGCGCCATGGCGTACTGAACCCGCAGCAGCAGGGCGCGCAGGCTGCGCTGGGCCATGGTGACCGTCGCTTCGGCGACCGTGCTCTCCGCCAAGCGCGGAAAATCTTCCGAGGGGAGCGTCTGCAGGCTGAAGCGGCTCTTCCCGGCCTTGACCACAAGTCTGCCGTCTTTCGTCTCCAGGGTTATTCCGGTGCCCTCGGGCAGCGCACGCAGGATGTCCTGCAGCTTCTTCGCTGCAACAGTCACAGCCAGAGGTTTCTGTTCCGGCGATTCCGTGGCAGCCGACGTAGTGACTTGGATTTCCAGGTCAGTCGCTACCAAGCCTATGGTGCCGGACTGCCTTTCAATCAACACATTGGAGAGAATCGGCAACGTGTGGCGACGCTCCACTATGCCGGTCACGGCCTGGAGGGGCTTCAGCAACGAGTCGCGATCTGTCTGCACAAGAATCATCTATATATCCTGGTAGTAATAACTAATGCTGATGCAATCCGGGGATAACACGGTAAGCCGTTGCCCTTATTGATGAAGCAGTCGCGGAATTGGTCGGGACAACCGGATGGAACCGCTGTGGATTGTTTGTGAAAGAATTGGGTGCCATCGGTTTTGGCGAGAGTTATCAACATTGCGTCCCCGGGTTATTCATCCCCTCAGGATCTGGAGCAGGGCTTTGAAGTCCCGGTTTACGTCCTGGTCGTGGTTCTTGAGGTCCACGATTTTGCGGCAGGCGTGGAGCACCGTGGTGTGATCGCGCCCGCCGAAGGCTTCACCAATGTCCGGAAGGCTGAGAGGAGTCAACTCCTTGGCCAAGGCCATCGCTACCTGTCGCGGTCGGGCAACGTTGCGGGAGCGTTTTTTGGAGTACATCTCGGAGACGCGAATCTTGTAATAATCGGCGACGGTCTTCTGAATGTTTTCCACACTGACCTGTCGGCTTTGAACCGCGAGCAAATCCTTTAGGGCTTCCCTGGCCAGCTCTAGAGAAACCGGCTGTAGGGTGAAGCGAGAGTAGGCCAGAATGCGTTTGAGGGCCCCTTCCAATTCACGAACATTGGACTGAATGCTGCGGGCCACAAAAAAAGCGATGTCCTGATCGAGCTTGACTCCGTCGGCTTCCGCCTTGCGCATCAGGATGGCGACGCGCATTTCCAGTTCCGGCGGTTCAATGGCGACGGTCAGACCCCAGCCGAAGCGTGAGATCAGACGATCCTCGATTCCGGAAATCTCCTTGGGAAACGTGTCGCAGGTGATGACCACCTGTTTGTGGGCCTCGATCAGGGCATTGAACGCGTAGAAGAACTCCTCCTGGGTCCGGTTCTTGCCGCTGAAGAACTGGATGTCGTCAATGAGTAGCAGGTCCAAGGAATGGTAATAGCGCTTGAACTCGTCGAACGCCTTGTGTTGATAGGCCCGCACCACATCCGACACGTACTGCTCTGCGTGAATATAGCGGACCTTGGCGTCATTGTTTTGGGCATGGAGGTGATTGCCAATGGCCTGCACCAAATGGGTCTTGCCCAGACCGACCCCGCCATAGACGAACAAGGGGTTGTAACCGGAACCCGGCCGCTCTGCGACCTGCAGAGCCGCAGCGCGGGCCATCTGGTTTGCCTTACCGGCAACGAACGTGTCGAAGGTGAACGAGGGGTTGAGGCGGCTCTGTTCGAGCGCCTTCGAGCGGGGCAAAGCGAGGGCGGGGGCAGCAGGCACCGGAGTTTGGCGCGAGGTCGACACCTCCGCGACCTGGATGTCGAACGTCACCGGTTGCTGGAAATGTTCGCGGGCCAATTGTTCAATCCGGGCCAGGAACTTGTCGCGAACCCACTGTTGGACGAAACGGTTTGGCGCGACCAGGGAGAAGCGCTCTCCGTTTTTGATCAAGTGGAGAGGCTTGATCCAGGTGCTAAACTGCTGGGGCGGTAAGTCTCTTTCGAACTGCTGGAGACAGGAAAGCCAAAAGCGGTCCATCGTGGCGCCGAATGATGTGTGTTCTGCTGTGGGAACGGCGATGGAACGCCGCAGGCGAAGGGCACATTCTAATCGGTTCGCTAGAACTTATCCACAACTGCGAGGCCGCATTGACATTGACACTGAACCTGTAAACGGCTGTAATAACGGGTTTCTTTTTTTGGTCACGGGAAGCCAGTCATGAAACGCACCTATCAACCCTCGAAAACGCGCCGCAAGCGCACCCACGGCTTCCGGGTCCGGATGAAAACTCGCGGTGGCCGCGGGGTTCTGCGGGCCCGGCGGGCCAAAGGCCGGGCGCGGCTAGCGGTATAAGAGGCGAAGCCTTATTCCTCGCTTCGGCAAATCCCGCCGCCTGCGGAGCAGCGAGGAATTTGCCGAGATCCTGAAGCGGGGCCGGCGTCTCGCCAGTGTCCGGTTCAAGGTCTATGTTAAGTCCAACGCTTTGGGATGGGCGCGCCTGGGAATGGTCGTGGCCAAGAAGGTTGAACCCATGGCAGTGCGCCGCACAGAAGCGAAGCGGCTGATTCGCGAATGCTTTAGGTCCCGGCAGCTAGACCTCGGGGCAAACGATTTCGTCGTGCAGCTCCGGATATCAATGGGATCGGGAAGATCCAGGACCGCCGCGCGTGACGAGCTGAACCAACTGTTGGAGAAGGCAAGGGCGTGTCACGGCTGATCGTTGGGCTTATCAAGGTGTACCGATACTGTTTGAGCCCCTATTTCGGCCAGCAATGCCGTTTTGCCCC
>DKBC01000155.1 GCA_002451065.1 Betaproteobacteria bacterium UBA6910 | reverse complement strand
ATTTGCCGTCCGGTGGCGCTGGACGAGGCGGGCCGGCGGCGCGTCGTGGAAGCCGTGATATCGCGCCTCGGCCACACCTACGACCTCAAGAACCTGGTGGATCTCGCTCGCTATCTTTTCCCCCTGCCCCCGGTGCCGACCCGCTGGCGCCGCCGCATGATCACGCTCGGCAGCGGTGAGCCGACCAAGGCCATCTGCTCCTCGCTCATCGCCCAGGCCTTCCATTCGGTCCATTACCCGATCCTGCCCGTCGTGACCCGCCGTCACTCGAGCAACGCCGAGTGCGCCGATCACGTCGAGGAAATTCATCAGGTGCGGCATCACTCCCTGTACGCGCCCCGGGACTTTGATATCTCGCCGTTCTTCCAGGTCATCAAGCCCTCGGTGGAGACCGGCTTTGACTTCCGGGCCCTGATCTGGGAGGAAACGGCGGTCGCCTAGCAATCTTGGCCCGTGCGGTCGGGCGAAGGCATCGGGTCAGGCAACCGCCTGGGCGATCACCAGGTAGCGCAGAAATTTCCCGAAAGCCATAAACAGCGTCACCGCGACCGCGTTCATCCGCAGCCATCCCGCGGCCACGCACAGTGCATCGCCGATCAGCGGCGCCCAGGCAAGCAGCAGCGTCGGGCTCCCGTAACGCCGGACCCATTCCATCGTCCGCCGCGCGCGGGCATGCCTCGTTTCCTTCCCCGACGCTGAACCGGCACCCGGAATGAACCGGCCGATCAGGTAGGAGGTCAAACCGCCCAGCGTATTGCCCAGGGTGGCGAGTCCGATCGCGGTCCAGAAAAGCTGGGGATGCAGCCGCAGCACTCCGAACAGCACCGCCTCGGATCCGCCGGGGAGCAGCGTGGCCGCGAGAAAGCTGGAAACGAAGAGCGAAGCGAGACTGGCATCTTCCCCGATGAAAGCGTCATCCATGCGTGGTATTCTCGTTGCCGCCATACCGCAGGAGCAAGCCGTTTCGCCCAACCCCGACAGGAGCCTTTTCATGAAACAGGAAATCGACAGCCTGCTGCCCCGCAACGATTACACCCGCCGCGAGTTTCTGGTGGCGGCGGCCGCCAGCGGATTCGCCCTGGCGGTGCAGCCGGTGTCCGCCGAGACCATGATCGTGACCGACACCGAGGGACTGGTGGCCGGGGACGTCAAAATCCCCACCTCCAGCGGGGACATCCCCGGCTACCGCGCCATGCCCGCCGCCGGCGGCCCGTTCGGCACCGTCCTGGTGGTGCAGGAAATCTTCGGCGTCCACGAGCACATCAAGGACATCTGCCGCCGCCTGGCCAAGGTTGGCTACTTCGCCGTGGCGCCGGAGCTGTATTTCCGGCAGGGGGACCCCACGAAGTACCCGGGCGTTCCCGAGCTGGTGAAGGAACTGGTGTCCAAGGTGCCGGACACCCAGGTGATGAGCGACCTGGACGCCACGGTGGGCTGGGCCAAGGCCTCGGGCAAGGCGGACGTCTCGCGCCTGGCCATCACCGGCTTCTGCTACGGCGGGCGCATCGTGTGGCTCTACGCGGCCCACAATCCGAAGCTCACGACCGGCGTCGCCTGGTACGGGCGGCTCATCACCGACAAGACCGAGAACCAGCCGTTCCATCCCTACGACGTGGTGGACAAGATCAACGCGCCGATCCTTGGCCTTTACGGCGGCGCCGACCAGGGCATTCCCAACGACACCGTGGACAAGATGAAGGCCGCCCTCAAGGCTGGCGGCAAGCCCTCCGAGATCATTCTCTATCCCGATACGCCCCACGCCTTTAACGCCGACTACCGGCCCAGCTACCGCAAGGAGGCAGCGGAGGACGGGTGGAAGCGCATGCTCTCGTGGTTCAAGAAAAACGGCGTCTGACAAAGCGCCGTCGCTCCCGTGAAAGCGGGAACCCCACGAAAAAAGGGCGCGGATTTCCGCGCCCTCTGTTTTGGATGCAACGGGAGACCTCAGGCGTCCCCAAGGAGCCGGGACGGGTGGAACATCGCCATCAGCCAGACGGTGACGATGGTGAGGACCGCAATCCCGTTCACCTGGCCGGTGAAGATGTAGTGCACCAGGCCCACGTACATGGGCAATTCCGCCAGGGTGAGGCCGATGAACATCTGCGTCTGCACCTCTCGCAGATCTTCCGGACCGCCGGCGCCATGGGCGCGCTCCGTGTAGCGCCGGCGCAACAGCCAGGCCGGGATCGCGGCGGCGATTCCCGCCGCCAGCAGGAGGTCGGCCCAGGCCGGCGCCGCGCCTTGCAGCGGGCGGAGGACCAGGGCAACGACCAGCACCACCAGCACGGCGCCGGCCACGAACGACCACCACAGGATTTCCAGGATGCGCCGGGGGCCGCTCTCCGGGCTCACGGCTACTCCGTATCGAAGGCGAGGCGACGGCACACCGCTCGGAAGCGCTGCTCGAGATCGTCGCGCCCGGCCCCGCCCATGTTGAGCACCGCGTAGCGGTGGCTTCCCAGCCATTTCATTTCCCGGCGCAGTCCGCGGGGGCGCTTGCGGTAGAGCATGAGTTCGGCGTCGGGATAGCGCTGTCTCAGCCAGAGCCGGTGGTGGGCCGCGGGGGCCCGCCCCAGGCTGGTGCCGTCGAAGCGCCGGAAGACGAAGCTAGCAGCGGCGCCGAAGGCTCCCGCGGAGAGGGCTGGCTTCGGCGCCTCCCCGGTGCAAAGTTCCACCAGCAGTTGGTAGGGGTTGACGCCGTCGACCCGGTGGTAGAGGTCTGCGAGCTGCGAGGCGAGCCGCGGATTGATCTCGATCAGCTTGATCGCGCCGGTTTCAGGGTCCCATAGCATTTCGACATTGAAAAAGCCGTGGTCGAACCCCAGCGCTCGAAGCAGTCGCTCGGCATGAGCGCGCATGCGTTCCCGTATCTCGAGGGGCACCCGGGAGGGATATTCGAAGCGCTGGAACGCGTGGGTGCCCGGATACATCACCGAGTCCACGATGCCCAGGAAATGCACCTTGCCACCACGCACGAATCCGTCCACGTTCACCTGATGCCCTGAGATCAGTTCCTCGCCGATCATGTGATCGGCATCGATGGCGAATCCCTCGGCCGGCGTCGCCAGGTCGTTGAAGGGCTGCACCAGCTTCTTGATGAGGAAGGTTTCGAGGGGGCCGAAGCGCAGGTGGCGGCGCAGCTCGGCGAAGCTGTCCACGCGGCGCGCCAGGACTGAAAAGGTCGCCTTCACCGGTTTCACGAAGAAGGGGAACGGCAGCTCGATCGCCCGCGGCTCGCGCAACGTGTAGGGAAAGGCGAAAAACCGGGGCGTGGCCTCGGGCGCCACCCGGGCCATGACCTGGCGGCAGTAGAACTTGTGCTGGGCGGTCTTAAGGGCCACCGGAGGGGTTCCCGGCAGGCCAAGCCGCCGCGCCAGCTCGGCTGCGATGAGCACGCCGAAATACTCGTTATTGCTGAACACCCCGTCCAGGCTCGCGCGGCGATATTTGCGCTCCAGGGAGTCCAGGTAGCGGCCCACGTCGAAGCCGAGCAACCGGGCATTCTGGGGAAAGCGGAACAGGTCAAACCCGTCGAACAGGAAACGGTGACCGGCCCATCCCGGGCGGGAAAGTCCAACTCGGTCCCAATCCTTGGGGAAAAGGACGAGGATGTTCTTCATGGCCGGGCCCCGTCGCCGACGTAGACGCCCTGGGCGATGAAACCGGTGCCGAGGTGCACCGTCTCGATCCGCAGGCGGGGCACATGCCTCTCCAAAAGGGACCACGGGCGCCCGAGACCCTCGAAGGTTGTCAGGTACGGGCGGGCCTTGAGCAGGACATAGACGTTCAACGGAGCGAGCCACCAGGGAAGACGCTTCATCCCCGCGACCGCCACCCGGGCGCCGGGACGCGCCGCGGAGAAGATGTTCCCCAGTGCCCGGGCCGAGCGCAGAACGTCATGGGTATAGTTGAACAGGACCGCGTCCAGGCGCGGCAGCGGTGCGTGGTCCATGCTGCCTTCGATCAGCGCCACGTTGCCCCAGCCCTCGCGGCGCCCGCGTTCCCGGGCCACGGCCAGCATCTCCGGGCTCACGTCCACCCCCACCACGCGACCGCCCGGCCCGACGGCCTGGCGCAGGATCGGAATGCTGAGGCCCGTGCCGCAGCCGACGTCGAGCACGGTTTCTCCCGGCCGCAGCTCAAGCAGCGAAATCACCCGCCTGCGCAGCGGCATCGTGCGCCGGGCGGAAGCGTCGTAGGCCCGGGCGTGCCGGCGATAGCGCGCGATCGCGGTTTCCGCGTTGGGGGCGCTGCCGAATTTCAGGGACATGGGATGGCTCCGGGCAATATCTTCGCGGAATCTCGCGCCCCGGGGAAGCCGCACCTAGGGACACGACGGATTTCCGCCGGATGCGAAGGGATCACGCATTGACGGCGCGCGGGAATCGCCGCAGTCTTTCGCCTCGTTTGCTACACCGCGGAGATCGCTCCATGGGCCGCCGGATCCTGCTCCTGGTCCTGATGACCTGGCTCGCCGCTTGCGCGTCGGCCACCGGCAGCGCCGCCCCTTTGGACCCGGGAACCATCGCCGGCGCCTGGGTCCGGGACATGAAGGTCGGGGATCGCACGATGCCGGAGGGGCTGGTGCTGGACCCGGACGGCGGCTTCGGCCTGCTCGGCATTCACACCATGCATGGCGTCACCTGGCGCCTGGAGGGGGAAACTCTGGTGCTCGCCACCAACACCGGCCGCTACCCGGAGACGTTTGAAAGCCGGTTTCAGGTCGAATCGCTTGCCGGGGACACGCTCAGGCTGTCCGGGAAAGACTACCTGTCAGGGGATTGGCGCCGCGACGACCGCGCGGCGGACCGCGTCTCGGGCACCGTGACTTACCGGGAGCGGATCGCCCTGCCGCCCAACGCCGCCGTCCACCTGGAGCTGCAGAAGGTGTCCCGGCAGGACGCGCCCGCCGGTTACCTCGCGGGCCATGCCATCGCCACCCGGGGCCGGCAGGTGCCGATTCCGTTCCGGATCTACTACCGCGCCGCCGACATCGACCCCCGTTTCTCCTACGCCGTGCGGGCCACCGTCACCGTGGACGGCGAGCGCCGCTTCATCACCACCGGCCATTACCCGGTCATCACCCGCGGCAGCCCCTCCGAGGTGGAACTGGTGCTGGAGCCCTTCGTCGAGCTGAATTCAGCGACCAAGATCGAAGCCCAGGGGACCGCGCCCTCCCTCCGGCTGCCGGCCAGTTTTCGCGGGACCGTTGCCTGCGCCGGCTGCCCACCGCGGGAACTCACCCTCAACCTGCGCGCCGACGGGGTATTCATGCTGCGCGATGACCCCACTGGGCCGGGGGGCGCGGCACATTTCGAACTGGGGCGCTGGTCGCTGGCGGAAGGCGGACACCAGTTGCGCCTCGCAGGACGCGCGAAGGCGCCGCGCGTATTCGCGATCCTCGATTCCGGGCGCCTGCGTGCGCTAGACAACCTCCGCCAGGAAATAGAGCGCAGGGCCGGCTACGACCTTGAGCAGGCCGCGCACTACGAGCCGATGCCAGGCGCTTTCCCCATGCGGGGTCTGTTCCGGTATCTCGCGGATGCCGCCATATTCACCGAGTGCGAGAGCGGCAAGCGCCTGCCNNCCTGGTGATCGAGAAATTCGCAAGGGCGTGGCCCAACGAAAACTGCACACCGCGCGGCGCCGATCTCGCCGGGACCCACTGGAAGCTGGTGTTCGTGGAGGGGGCGACGCTGGTTGGTCTCCCGGGCCAGCGGGAGCCCCACATGGTGCTGCAGGCGGTGCAGGGCCGGGTTCAGGGCTTCGCCGGCTGCAATGGTTTCTTCGGCGGTTACCAGATCAAGGACGGCGGGATCCGCTTTTCCGAAATGGGCGCCACCATGATGGCATGTCCCCGGGGCATGGACACCGAGGGCGCGTTTCTCAAGGCGCTGGCCGCAGCCGACCGCCACGAGATCGTCGGCGAGCAGCTCCTGCTTTATCAGGGAGACCGGATGGTGGCACGCTTCGAGGCCGTGCATCTGCGCTAGACTCGGCCCCGCGGTATCACGGTCCCCGCGGAACCCGGTGTATCCTTCAGTCCGGCTTCCGGGAAAATAACTGCAGCATCGGCGCCCGGGACGCACTGATTCGAGGAGGAGTTGATGAGCAGAAAGCTGATCCTGCTGTTTGACGGCACCTGGAACAACCAGAAGGACAAGACCAACGTGGGCCGCATGCGCGAGTCCATCGCCAGCGGCGGCCCCGAGGACCCGCAGCAGCCCTGCTTCTACGACACCGGGGTCGGCACCCACTGGTATGACCGGTTCACCGGCGGCGCCTTCGGGCGGGGGCTTTCGGAAAACATCCGCCAGGGCTACCACTGGCTTTCCGCCAAATACCGGCCCGAAGACGAGATCTTCGTATTCGGCTTCAGCCGTGGCGCCTACACAGCGCGCAGCCTGGTGGGGCTGATCCGCAAGTGCGGGATCCTCAAGGGTGCTGATGAAGAGTCGGTAGCCAAGGCCTA
Source organism: Betaproteobacteria bacterium UBA6910 (assembly GCA_002451065.1). Taxonomy (GTDB): domain Bacteria; phylum Pseudomonadota; class Gammaproteobacteria; order Burkholderiales; family UBA6910; genus UBA6910. The sequence continues at coordinate 5,565 of DKBC01000155.1, read as the reverse complement.
CGAGTTATACCGCGAAAAAGACATCGGGCCCGATGACCCGGCGGCCGCGTCTTTCCGCGGGAGCCTTTCCCGGGAGGCCCGGGTCCGCTTCATCGGCGTCTGGGATACGGTGGGGGCGCTGGGTATCCCCGCCTCCCATGTTCCCTTCGGGCGTGATTACTACCAGTGGCACGACACGGAACTGAGCAAGATCGTGGACTACGCCTACCACGCCATCGCCACGGACGAGAACCGGAAGGACTACGGAGTCACTGTGTGGACCCGCATCAGGCCGGAAAACGTTGAAGTGGAGCAGCGCTGGTTCATTGGGGCCCACTCCAACGTCGGCGGCGGCTACGACCGCGCTCCCCCCGACACGCTCCCCAATCCACCGCTGCGCTGGATCCAGGACAAGGCCGAGGCCGCGGGGCTCAAGCTGCAATCCAAGGCGCAGCCCGGCCCAACGGATCACCTCGCCGCGATCGACGATTCGTTTAAGGAGTTCATGTTCGGCGTCTACGGCTGGGTCAAGGACCGCTACCACCGGCCGTTCGGGAGTGGCCTCAACGAAACGGTGGACGAAACCGTCTGGAGCCGCTGGCGGAAGGATTCCCGGTACCGGCCGCCGTCGCTCCTCAGCCACCCCGACAAGCCGGGAGGCTGACCCATGCCACGCCGGGCGTTGATCGCCATAGTGATGTTGACGGCGCTGCTGGTTCTCGCGGCACCCGCGGGGCGGGCGGAGGAACCGAACCTGGACGAGATCGTGCGCAATCCCGTCATCGGCAATTACAAGGGCTATGCCGAGTTCAAGATGGCGAACTACGCCACCGCCCGCATGATCTGGGAGGCGTTGGCGGAGCGGGGCAACGCGGAAGCGAATTTCAATCTCGGCATCCTTTACGAGGACGGCCTCGGCGTCCCCAAGGACATGGCGCGCGCGCTGCAGTATTTTGAGCGCTCGGCGGAGAGTGGCAATCAGAGGGCCCAGTACCGGCTGGGGCTGCTTTACTCGGCCGGGGGAACCGTCCCGCTCGACCCCGCCCGCAGCCGGAAGTGGCTCGGGGCGGCCGCGGCGCAGGGCGACACCGACGCGGCCAAGCTGCTCGCGATGCGGGAGCGCGCCGGTGCGGATTCCCGGGACGACGCCTACTACCGGGCCGAGGTGCTGCATGTGCTCGGCAGGAACCAGGAGGCGGCCGCGATCTGGAAGGACCTCGCCGATGCCGGCGACACGCGTTCCCGCACCCGCCTGGCCTGGCTTTATGAGGCCGGCCAGGGCGTGCCCCGAGACCTGGATCAGGCCGCGCGCCTGTTCCGGCGTTCGGCGGAGGAGGGCGATCCCGAAGCGCAGTACGCCCTGGCGGTGATGCTCCAGACCGGCAAGGGCCAGCGGCAGAATGCGGCGCAAGCCAGGGAGTGGCTGAAGCGGGCGGCCCGGCAAGGACACGCGGCGGCGACAGCGGCTCTCGCCGCGCCCTCGGCCAAGTAGGATTCCTTGGCCCATGGGGAAGATCCCGGCCATGAACGATCGGCGCGAAATTCCCGCGGCAACCATCCTCGAGGTGGAGCACACCACCACCTACCGCTATGCGCAGCCGGTCACCTTCGGCGAGCACCGGGTCATGTTTCGGCCCCGCGCCGCCCACGACATCCAGGTGCTGAGCGACTCCATCGAGGTCGCCCCGGAGAGCGATATTCACTGGATTTTTGACGTGCTTTCCAACTCGGTCACCGTGGTCACCCCCCGGGTAGCGGCCGACACCCTGCGCGTCGAGTGCCGCTTCGCCATCACCCACAATGCCACCAACCACCTGGATCTGCCGGTGGAGCCCCGCGCCGAGCGCTACCCCTTCGACTACACGGAAGAGGAGCGCCTGGACCTTGGCGCCCTGCGCGAGCCCCATTATCCCGATGCCGAGGGAAGGCTCTATGAGTGGACCCGGGAATTGTTCGGGAACGATGCGCGGCCGCGGACCAAGGACCTGCTGATGGCCATGGCAAACCGGATCAAGTCCGAGTTCCGCTACCAGGAGCGGCAGGCGGAAGGGGTGCAGACGCCGGAGGAGACCCTCGCCCTGGGCAGCGGCGCCTGCCGCGATTTCACCCTGCTCATGATGGAGGCGGTGCGCCGGCTCGGACTGGCGGCGCGTTTCGTCTCCGGCTATCTCTATGACCCGAAGCTGGATTCCGGGGAAGAGGTGGGCATTGTCGGCGCCGGCGCGACCCACGCCTGGCTGCAGGTCTTCATACCCGGCTCGGGCTGGGTCCCCTTCGATCCCACTAACTCCATTTTCGGCGGCGCGAGCTTGATCCGCGTCGCCTACGCCCGGGACCCGAGCCAGGCGCCGCCGGTGGCCGGCACCTGGTTTGGCGCAACAGGCGACTACCTGGGAATGAGCGTTGACGTGAAAGTGCGGCGCCGCTCATCTCTCTAGCAGCGCCCGTTTTGCCGCGAGGCCGGAACGTATGTTAGTTTTCGATTCGCTCATCCACCGAAGGAGGAAAGCATGGCTGGTATCGACCAATTCATCCGCTCGGCCGTTGGAGAACTGGGCGTCCCGCAGGGGGCCGCCGAATCCGGCGTGGGATCGATCCTGAAAACCCTTCAGGGCAGTGCCGATCAGCAGGACTTCCAGCAACTGATTTCCAGCATGCCCGGGGCCGACGCGCTGCTGGCCAAGGCTGGTGGCAGCAGCGGGGGTGGCGGCCTCCTGGGTCAGGGCATGGGCGCGCTGGGCTCGATGCTGGGCGGCGGCGCGGGCGGCGCGCTGGGCCTGCTGGGAGCGTTGCAGGGAAGCGGCCTTTCCGCCGATAGTCTCGGGCCGTTCGTGTCGAAGTTCGTTGAGTTCGCAAAGTCGAGCGCGGGACAGGCGCTGATGGGCAAGATCCTTGGCAAGGCTCCCGAGCTCACCAAGCTTCTTGGATAAGGAAGGCAGGAACCGATTTCGATCCACACACGACAACCAACAGGAGCCAACATTGAACTACAAGATTGACGAAGTCGAAGGCATCGGACCCGCGTTCGCGGCCAAGCTGACCGAGGCGGGCGTCAAGAATACCGACGACCTGCTGAGCAGGGCCGGGGGCGCGGCCGGCCGCAGGGACCTCGCCGCAAAAACCGGGATTGGCGAGTCCCAGATCCTGAAGTGGTGCAACCACGCCGACCTGATGCGGGTCAACGGCGTCGGAAAGCAGTTCGCGGAGTTGCTGGAGGCGGCGGGGGTGGACACGGTCAAGGAACTCGGCAATCGCAACGCCGCCAACCTCGCCGCGAAGATGAAGGAAGTCAACGAATCGAAGAAGCTCGCCCGCACTTCCCCAGCGGAATCCGCCGTCGCCGGATGGATCGAGGCGGCGAAAAAGCTCGCTCCCAAGATCTCCCACTGAACTCGGCCGCGCGCCCGGCTCCTGACGGCCGCTCCATCAAGTTCGGGGAGCGGCCCCTGCCGCGCCTAAGGGCGCCCGGCGCCGACGCCCCCGGCGCCGCCGGGATTTCGCCGCATCACTTCTTGCGCATGGGCGGGAGGTCGGTGCACACGCCCTCGAACACCTCCGCCGCCATGCCCACAGATTCCCCCAGGGTCGGGTGCGGGTGGATGGTCTTGCCGATGTCCGCCGGGTCGCAGCCCATCTCGATGGCCAGGGCGACTTCGCTGATCAGGTCCCCGGCATGGGTGCCGACAATGCCGCCGCCCACGATGCGGTGGTTGTCCTCGTCGAAGATGAGCTTGGTGAAGCCCTCGTCCCGGGTGTTGGCGATGGCGCGCCCGGAGGCGGCCCAGGGGAATTTGCCCACGGCCACCTTGATCCCCTGTGCCTTCGCCTCCTCCTCGGTGACGCCCACCCAGGCCACTTCCGGATCGGTGTAGGCGACGCCCGGAATCACCCGGGCGTCGAAATAGCTCTTCTCGCCCTTGGCGGCCTCCGCCGCCACGTGCCCCTCGTGCACCGCCTTGTGGGCGAGCATGGGCTGGCCCACGATGTCGCCGATGGCGAAGATGTGGGGGACGTTGGTGCGCATCTGCTTGTCCACCGGAATGTAGCCGCGGTCGGTCACGATGACTCCGGCCTTCTCGGCGGCGATCTTCTTGCCGTTCGGGGAGCGTCCCGCCGATTGCAGGATCATGTCGTAAAGCTGGGGTTCCGGCGGCGCGTTCTTGCCCTCGAACTTCACCAGCAGGCCTTCCTTCTTCGCCTCCACCGCGACGGTCTTTGTTTCCAGCATCACCTTGTCGAAGCGGCCCGCGTTCTTTTTCTCCCACACCTTGACCAGGTCCCGGTCCGGTCCCTGCATCAGCCCGTCCAGCATCTCCACCACCTCGATGCGGGCGCCCAAGGTGGAATAGACCGTCGCCATCTCCAGGCCGATGATGCCGCCGCCGATTACCAGCATCCGCTTCGGCACGAAGGCGAGTTCCAGGGCGCCGGTGGAGTCCACGATGCGCGGATCGTCGGGAATGAAGGGCAGGCGCACCGCCTGGGAGCCGGCGGCGATGATGCACTTCTCGAAGCGCACCACTTTCTTCTCCCCGGTCTTGTCCTGGCCGTCGCCGGTGGTGAGCTCCACTTCCAGGTGGTTCGGATCCAGGAAAGCGCCGTAGCCGCGCACCACCTCCACCTTGCGGCCCTTGGCCATGCCGCCGAGCCCGCCAGTGAGCTTGCCCACCACCTTCGACTTGTGGGCGCGCAGCTTCTCCAGGTCCACCTTGGGCTTGCCGAAGGCGACCCCGAGGTCGGCGAAGTGCGCCGCCTCGTCCATCACCGCCGCCACGTGCAGCAGCGCCTTGGACGGGATGCAGCCCACGTTGAGGCACACGCCGCCGAGCTGGGCATAGCGCTCGACGAGCACCGTCGTCATGCCGAGGTCGGCGGAGCGGAACGCCGCCGAGTAGCCACCCGGCCCGGCGCCCAGCACCAGCATCTCGCATTCGACATCCGCCTTGCCGGCGAAGCTGCCGGCCGCCGGCGCGGGGGCCGGCGCGGTCGCCGCGGGCGCGGGTTTCTCCGCCGCCGGCTGGGGCTTGGCGGGGGGCGGCGCGGCAGCGGCCGCCGCCTGCCCCTCCAGCACCACCAGCAGGGATCCCTCGGAGACCTTGTCCCCGACCTTGACTTTCAGTTCCTTCACCACGCCCGTCGCCGGGGAGGGGACGTCCATGGTGGCCTTGTCGGACTCCAGGGTGACCAGGGAGTCCTCCTTGTTGACGGTGTCTCCCGGCTTCACCAGAACCTCGATGATGGGGACGTCCTTGAAGTCGCCGATGTCGGGGACTTTCACTTCAACGAGCTGGGTCATTGCTTACCTTCCTGTTAAAGGCTTTCAACGCAGAGATCGCGGAGAACGCAAAGTAAATATGTGCGGCTAGCCTGAGCGAATGATAGGCTGCGGACGGTTGGCGTCGACACTGATCTGACCTGAACGCGCCTTTTCTCCGCGCCCCTTTGCGCCCTCCGCGGTTTGTGCTTTGCTGTTTCGTGCTACTGCCGGATATGTCCGTCGCCCAGCACCACCCACTTCTGGGAGGTGAGCCCCTCCAGCCCCACCGGCCCCCGGGCGTGGATCTTGTCGGTGGAGATGCCGATCTC
>DKBC01000039.1:437-5722 GCA_002451065.1 Betaproteobacteria bacterium UBA6910 | reverse complement strand
TCGCCAAAGTGATTGAATAGGTCGGGTGGCGGCAGCGGTTGGGCGCGGTTTGCCTGCCGCCCCCGGCCGTCAATGAACCAGAAGGCCAGTAGCTCAATTGGCAGAGCGTCGGTCTCCAAAACCGAAGGTTGGGGGTTCGAGACCCTCCTGGCCTGCCCTCGCAATTCCGCGAGGGCCTAGGAAGCCGCAAGGGGAATGGTTTACTTATGGTCGATAAGATCAAGCTGACTTTGGCGCTCGTGCTGGTGGCGGCAGGCATTGCCGGCTTCTACGTGCTGGGCGCCAGCCCGCTGGCGCTCCGTGTGCTGGCGGTGCTGGGAGGCTTGGTCGCGGGGGCCGGAGTCGCCCTTTGGTCGGAGCCTGGAAAGCAGTTTTTCCGCTTTTCCCAGGAGTCGATAGCCGAGACCAAGAAAGTCGTCTGGCCGACGCGGAAGGAAACCATGCAGACCACGGGCATTGTGGTGCTGTTTGTCATCGTGATGGCCTTGTTCCTTTGGATGGTGGACGCGGGACTGTTGCTGCTGGTGAACCTTCTGATGGGCCGGAGCGACTGATGTCCAAGCGGTGGTATGTAGTGCATGTCTATTCCGGCTTCGAGAAGAGCGTGCAGCGCGTTCTTCTGGAACGCATCGCGCGCTCCGGGATGGCGGATAAGTTCGGGCAGATCATGGTGCCCGTGGAGGAAGTGGTCGAAATGAAGGGCGGACAGAAGAACGTGTCGGAGCGCAAGTTCTTCCCGGGATACGTGCTGGTGGAAATGGATATGACCGACGAGACCTGGCATCTCATCAAGAGCACGCCGAAAGTGACGGGTTTCGTGGGGGGGACAGCTACCCGGCCGACCCCGATCTCAGAGAAGGAAGTTCAGAACATTCTGCACCAGATACAGGAAGGGGCCGAGAAGCCGAAGCCCAAGGTCCTGTTCGAGGTGGGCGAGGCGGTACGCGTAAAGGAGGGTCCGTTCACCGACTTTCACGGTACCGTGGAGGATGTCAATTACGACAAGAACAAACTGCGCGTATCGGTCTCGATCTTCGGGCGATCCACCCCGGTCGAGCTGGATTTCGGGCAGGTGGAGAAGGCTTAATGTGTTTTGGCAGGTCCGGAACTTGCCGGGCCGAAATCAAACGCAGTTCGGGGAGGGTGTCTGCGCATCCGCTTGAACCCGTGAGGAGCATACAGTGGCAAAGAAAGTCGTCGGTTACATAAAACTGCAGGTGCCGGCGGGCAAGGCAAATCCTTCGCCCCCGATCGGCCCCGCGCTGGGTCAGCGCGGGCTCAACATCATGGAGTTTTGCAAGGCGTTCAACGCCCAGACCCAGAAAGTCGAGCCCGGGCTGCCACTGCCCGTGGTGATCACGGCCTATGCTGACAAGAGCTTCACCTTCATCATCAAGACCCCGCCTGCCACGGTGCTGATCAAGAAGGCGGCCAAGATCGAGAGCGGAAGCGCCCGTCCCCACACGGACAAGGTGGGAAAGATTACGCGCCAGCAGGCCGAGGAGATCGCCAAGACCAAGATGCCCGACCTCACGGCGGCGGATCTGGAGGCTGCGGTGCGCACGGTGGCCGGCAGCGCCCGCAGCATGGGCGTCGAGGTGGAGGGGCTCTGAAATGGCACACGATTCGAAGCGTTACAAGGCGTTAGCGAGCAAAGTCGACCGGGCCAAAATCTTTGCCCTGACTGACGCACTCAACCTGGTCAAGGAGAACGCCAAGGCCAAGTTCGATGAGTCCATCGACCTTGCGGTGAACCTCGGCATCGACCCTCGGAAATCGGATCAGGGCGTGCGCGGTTCGGTGGTGCTGCCGGCGGGTACCGGCAAGACGGTGCGCGTGGCGGTGTTCGCCCAGGCCGACAAGGCCAAGGAAGCCAAGGCCGCGGGCGCCGACATCGTGGGTCTCGAGGACCTTGCGGAGCAGGTAAAGCAGGGCAAGATCGAGTTCGATATGTGCATTGCCGAGCCGGGCGCGATGCGGATCGTGGGCCAGCTTGGACAGATTCTGGGGCCGCGCGGCCTGATGCCCAACCCCAAGGTGGGAACGGTCACGCCCGATGTGGCAGGCGCGGTCAGAAATGCCAAAGCAGGCCAGGTCCAGTACCGGGCGGATAAGGCGGGGATCGTCCAGTGTTCGATCGGGCGCGCGTCCTTTTCCGTGGAGTCACTGAGGGACAATGCAGTTGCATTGGTGGATGCTCTCAACAAGTCGCGGCCCGCGGGCGCCAAGGGGATCTACCTGAAGCGGATATCGGTCTCCAGCACCATGGGAGTGGGAATAAGGGTGGACCAGGCGAGTTTGAGCGCCTGATGCGATTGAAAAGATTTTGGGCCGCCGGACTTATCCGGTGGGTTGTCAAAGACCGTAGGTGCCCGCAGGGGCTTAATGCGAGGGATGGCGAGGGAATGATGCCTGGTCAACACCGAGGCCTACGCAGACGGCGTACCCATGAGGCAGGTGATTTGTTGATGTTCTCCTGGTTTCAAGGTCGTCGTTCCCGGGACAGCGGGACGGTCGGTGCTTGCGGCACCGGTTGTGTCCCAAGTCCTTATTTCTGAAACGGAGGTCAGACCTTGAGTCTTAACATTGAAGAGAAGAAGGCAGTGGTTGCCGAAATCTCCGCGCAGCTCGCGGGGGCCCAGGCGATAGTGCTGGCGGAGTATCGCGGCCTCCCCGTGGCGGGCATGACGGATCTGCGCGCGAAAGCGCGCCAGTCCGGCGTGTATCTGCGCGTGCTCAAAAACACCCTCGCGCGTCGCGCGGTGGCGGAAACCCCATTTGCCGGCCTGGCCGAGCACATGGTGGGGCCGCTGGCCTATGGCATCAGCGCCGATCCGGTCGCTGTCGCCAAAGTGCTGAACGAATTCGCCCGGGTGAACGAGGCGTTCGTCATCAAGGCCGGCGCCATGGCCAACTACGTAATGTCTTCCAAGGACGTCACCAGTCTGGCCAGCATGCCGAGCCGCGAGGAGCTGATTGCCACGTTGATGGCGACCATGCAGGCGCCGGTGGCGAAACTGGTGCGCACCATGAACGAGGTGCCAACCGGTTTCGTGCGAGCGCTTGCCGCGCTGCGGGATCAGAAGGAGAGGCAGGCGGCATGAGCCGACCGGGTTCTGAGGGGAATCTCCATTGACGCAGTTCCCTGCCCGCCCAGGCCGCCCGAAGCGACATTGATTACTTACCATTTGAACCAGGAGTAACCATCATGGCTATTGCCAAAGCTGAAATTCTCGATGCCATCTCTAACATGACCGTTCTGGAGCTCTCGCAGCTCATCAAGGACATGGAAGAGAAATTCGGCGTGTCCGCTGCCGCCACCGCGGTGGCCGTGGCTGCTGCTCCGGCCGCGGGGGGTGCCGCCCCGGCCGCTGAGGAGCAGACCGAGTTCACCGTGATCCTGAAAGCCGTTGGGGAAAACAAGGTGAACGTCATCAAGGCGGTGCGCGAACTCACCGGTCTCGGCCTCAAGGAGGCCAAGGACCTGGTGGACGGCGCGCCCAAGCCGGTGAAAGAAGCGGTGTCCAAGGCGGACGCCGAGGCGGCACAGAAGAAGCTTGCTGACGCGGGCGCCGCAGTCGAGGTCAAGTAATTCTGCCGAGCATGCGTGGGCTGGCGGGGAGACCCGCCAGCCTTTTGGCTTTGTTGAACAGGATTTCCCCGAAGAGGTCAAAAGCCAGGGGCGGCATCTATTTTCCCCCTGACTCCTGCCTTCTTTACCGGCCCAGGGCCGCGGAGACCACATGAGCTACTCATTCACCGAGAAAAAGCGCATTCGGAAAAGCTTCGCCAAGCGCGAGAGCGTCCTCAAGATTCCTTATCTGCTGGCAACGCAGCTTGAGTCCTTTACCGCGTTCCTGCAGGAAGCGGTTCTGCCCGAGCAGCGCAAGCTGGAGGGTCTCCAGGCGGCTTTCAACTCGATATTCCCGATCTCGAGCCATTCCGGAAACGCGCGCCTCGAGTTTGTAAGCTTCGCCCTCGGGCAGCCACCGTTTGACGTCAAGGAATGCCAGCAGCGGGGGCTGACCTACGCAGCCCCTCTCAGGGCCCGGGTGCGACTCGTGATCATGGACCGGGAGGCGCCTAAGCCGACACCCAAGGAGGTCAAGGAGCAGGAGGTCTACATGGGCGAAATCCCGCTCATGACGGCCACCGGCTCCTTCATCATCAACGGTACCGAGCGCGTGATCGTGAGCCAGTTGCACCGGTCCCCGGGGGTGTTCTTCGAGCACGACCGGGGGAAGACCCACTCGTCCGGTAAGCTCCTGTTCTCGGCGCGGGTCATTCCCTATCGGGGCTCGTGGCTCGACTTCGAATTCGACCCGAAGGACTTCCTCTTTTTCCGGGTTGACCGCCGCCGCAAGATGCCGGTCACGATCCTGCTCAAGGCCCTGGGTTACACCCCGGAGCAGATCCTGAAGGAATTTTTCGCTTTCGACGCGTTCCACCTGAGCAAGAAGGGCATCCAGTTCGACGTGGTGCCAGAGAGGCTGCGGGGGGAATTGGCGCGGTTCGACATCCATGACAAGAGCGGCAAGCTCATTGTCCCCCGGGACAAGCGCATCACGGCGAAGCATGTCCGCGACATGCAGCAGGCCAGGCTGGACAAGTTGCTTGTGCCCGAAGAATTCCTGCTCGGGCGGGTGCTTGCCGCCAACGTTGTCAACCAAGATACCGGTGAAGTCGTCGCGTTGGCGAATGACGAGATTACCGAGGAGCTGCTTAAGAAGTTCGCTGCCGCGGATGTTCCCTTGATCCAGACCATCTACACCAACGACCTGGACCACGGCTCCTACATCTCGTCGACCCTGCGTTCCGACGACACCCCCGACCAGTACCAGGCGCAGGTGGCGATCTACCGGATGATGCGTCCGGGAGAGCCGCCCACCGAGGACGCTGTGCGAACCCTGTTCCAGGGGCTGTTCTTCAGCGAAGATCGTTACGATCTCTCCCCGGTCGGGCGCATGAAGTTCAACCGACGCGTCGGCGCTGGCGAACTCCGCGGGAAGGGTACGCTGTCCAACGAGGACATCGTGGCCGTGATCAAGATTCTGGTCGAGCTCCGCAACGGCCGCGGCGAGATTGACGACATCGATCACCTCGGCAACCGCCGGGTGCGCTCCGTGGGTGAACTGGCCGAAAACCAGTTTCGCGCTGGCCTGGCGCGGGTGGAGCGGGCGGTGAAGGAGCGGCTCTCACAGGCGGAGAGCGAGAACCTGATGCCCCATGACCTCATCAACGCCAAACCGGTCTCCGCCGCGATCCGCGAGTTCTTCGGCTCCAGC
>DKBC01000039.1:0-400 GCA_002451065.1 Betaproteobacteria bacterium UBA6910 | reverse complement strand
CGACGTGCATCCGACCCATTACGGGCGGGTGTGCCCGATCGAGACGCCCGAGGGTCCCAACATCGGACTGATCAATTCCCTGGCGCTTTATGCCCGCATCAACGAGTACGGCTTCATCGAGACGCCTTACCGAAAGGTGGTTAACGCCAAGGTCACCGGCGAGATCGCATATCTATCCGCGATTGAGGAGGGGCAATATGTAATCGCTCAGGCAAATGCCGAGCTCGACCGCTATGGCAAGTTTACCCAAGACCTGGTCTCCTGCCGCCATCGTAACGAGTTCTCGCTTTCGACCCCGGACAAGATCGAGTACATGGACGTGGCGCCGGCCCAGATCGTGTCGGTGGCGGCGTCGCTGATCCCGTTCCTGGAACATGACGACGCCAACCGGGCCTTGATG
>DKBC01000202.1 GCA_002451065.1 Betaproteobacteria bacterium UBA6910 | reverse complement strand
TTCATCAACCGCATCGACGAGGTGGTGGTGTTCCATGCCCTGGACGAGAGCCACATCCGGTCCATCGCGCGCATTCAACTCGACAGCCTGTCCCAGCGGCTGGCCCGCATGGAAATGGAGCTGGACGTCACCGACGCGGCCCTGGACGAGTTGGCCAAGGCGGGGTTCGATCCCGTGTTCGGGGCGCGCCCCCTGAAGCGCGCTATCCAGGAGCGGATCGAGAATCCCCTGGCCAAGGACATCCTGGAGGGCCGGTTTGCGCCCAAGGACCGGGTGGTGGTGGACGCCCGGGGCGGATCGCTGACGTTTACCAAGCGTTCCTGAGACCCGGCCCCGGAGCTCCGGGGCGGGCGGCACGCTGGCGCCGGCAGCGGCAGAGTATAATCCCGAGCAAATCATCGGGGTTCCCGCAACTGTGAGCACGACCTTACCGGCTGAAGCAAGCCGGCGCGACTTCTCCGTCATAGGCCTCGTCGGCTTAGCCCACGGCACCTCCCATTTCTTTCACCTGATGCTGCCGCCGCTGTTTCCGTGGCTCATGGAAGGGTTTTCCCTGAGCTTCATCGAGGTGGGCGCGCTGGTGACCGTTTTTTTCGTGGTGTCCGGCATCGGGCAGGCCGTGGCGGGCTTCTGGGTGGACCGCTTCGGCGCCTACCGGGTGCTGTGCTGGGGCATCGTGCTGCTGGCGGCTTCCGGGGTGCTGCTGGGTTCCGCCCAGAGCGTGGAGGGACTGATGCTGGCGGCGGTCGTGGCGGGTGCCGGCAACAGCGTGTTCCATCCGGCGGATTTCACCCTGCTCAATCGCAAGGTGAATGGCCCGCGCCTGGGCCATGCGTTTTCCGTCCATGCCCTGGGCGGCTACCTGGGCTGGGCCGCGGGGCCGGTGCTCATGACGGCGGCGGCCACCCTGGGCGGCTGGCGCGCGGCCGGATTTGCCGCGGCAGCGGTGGGTTTGGGCGCGCTCGGTTTGATCCTGGCGGCCCGCGGTTTGTTGGGAGACGGCCCTCGTCCTTCGCCGGATCGGGCGGAAGGCAAGCGCGGCAAGCCGGGCGTCTCCGTGCTGCGCGTTCCGGAGGTGTGGCTGGCGTTCGCGTTCTTCCTGTTCGCCACCCTGGCTCTGGGCGCCCTGCAAAATTTCAGCCCCGCCGTTCTCGGCGGAATCTACGGCCTTTCCCTCGGACTCGCCACGGCGGGGCTCACGGCGTTCCTCATGGGTGGCGCCGTGGGCGTGTTTGTGGGCGGATTCGTGGCGCGGCCCGGATCCCGCCATGAGCGAGCCATTCTGCTGGCCTTTGGCATCGCGGCGCTGCTGGCGCTGCTGCTCGCGACCGCGGAAATGCCGCCTTGGTCGGTGATTCCCCTCATGGCCCTCATGGGCGTAGGCACCGGCGCGGCAGGTCCGTCCCGGGACATGATGGTGCGGCGCGCTGCCGTGACTGCGTTGGGGGAGAATGGCTTTGGGCGCATGTACGGCCTTTCCTATTCCGGACTCGATGTGGGACTGGCCGCCGCTCCCCTGCTGTTCGGCGGTCTCCTGGACGCGGGGCGGCCCGCTGCCGTGCTTGGCGGGGTGGCGTTGAGCCTTGGGCTGGCGATCCTGGTGGCGGTCCGGGTGAGTGCGCCGCGGCCGGCGGTCGCCTGATGTTTCCGATTTCGATGCCGCGCCTGCTGGTCGCATTCCTGGCGGCGTTCTGCATGCTGGGGCCGGCGCGCGCCGCCCAGGAATGGGTGCCGGTGGGGGAGACCGACGAGCTCCAGGATTACGTCGACGCCAGCAGCATCGTGCGCGAGGGCGGCCGCGTGAGCGCCTGGTTCCTGGACAACTTTTTCCAGGCTCAGATGTGGCCGGCACAGGGGAAGTCCTATTACTCGCGCAAGTCCCGGGTGCATTTCGATTGCGAGGCCGGCCTGTTCGCGGTGGATGAAGTGGTCCTGTTCTCGAAGCGCGACGGCCAAGGGCGTGTGGTGGGAAAGACTCCGGCGAAACCGGCCCCGGAGCTCAGCTTCGAGGGCGTGCCGGAGGGTTCGTTGCTGGCCGACATGATGGACATCGCCTGCGGCGACGGGGAGGCCGACGAGCCGTCCCCCGCGCCCACCATCCGCATATGACGGCTCGGGAGTCGCCGGGCGGTTCCGCCCTGCGCGATTTCGTGCAGCAGACCCTCGGCTGCGGTTGCCCCGAGGAAGTGTTCCAGCGGATCGAGACTGCGCCTGTCCGGTGGGGCGGCGTGTCCGGCCGCCGCATCACCGTCGGCGGCCGGCTGCTGATCGCAGTGTTCGATACCGACGACGGGTACCTGGTTCGCCGCAGCGCCTGCGATTGGGTGGAAGCCGGCGTCCGCACCCGGGATGCGGAGGGGCTGAACCGGGTGCGCATTGTCATCGCGTCGGCCCATCCCGAGCGGCTGGCACCCCTGGCCGAGGCGGCACTTGCCGAATCCACGGAGCGGGACGAGAAGTCGCACCTGCACGTGGTGGACCGGAAGTCGTGCCCGTGGGAAACGGGCCAATGACGCGACGGGGGTCGATGCCTCCGGCAGCGGCAGCGCTTAGTTAATCGTTCCCGGGGTCGGTGACCGCCACCCGGTTCACGAACATCAGAGTTTCGAATCTCCTCTGCAGCTTCCGGCTGTAGAAATTGGACATCACGATGCCGTCGTGGAAGCGGATGGTGGCGCCTTTGGAAACGGAAAGCCGGGGCGCGGCGATCCAGCGCGAGCGCCCCCCTTCCAGGACTTCCAGGTAGGTGTACTGATCGGCGTCGATGGCGTCCAGCACGGTGCCTTCGTGGGCCAGGCGCGAGGCTTCCCCGGCCGGCAGAAGTCCCGGCACTGGAGCCGCCTGGGAGGGCGTGGGGTGACCCGGCGGCGGCGCGCTCCAGGCGGGAGCCGCAACCGTCACCAAGGCGGCCAATCCCAGGCAGCGAGCGATGGTCGGGTTCGGCGCGGCACGCATCAAAGTTCCAGGGGTCTCCAGTAGCCGGTCAGTTCCAGGTAACCCTGCCCGAGAACCTTGCCGTTGGCAACTGCCCTGACCGCCCCTTCCCAGTAGATGGTCCCGGTGGAGGTGCGCGCGTCCAACTCCTGGTCGTCGAACAGCGGCTGAAGTTCGATTTCCGTGTCTCCGGCCCTGAGCCGCATCGCCACCGGGTATTCGGTGCCGGTGCGCGGTGAGCGCCATTTCCGACGCGGATCGAATGCCACTTCGGGGGGGCGAAATTTCTTGATCTCCCCTTGGGGCGAGCGCAGCGCGCCGCCGGCCCACAGAGACTCGCCCTCGGCGTCCCGCATGCGGAATGCCATCAGCGCGCCGCCGTCATCCAAATTGATGCCGACCCAGTCCCAGCCGACCGCGCCCTGGGCCACGTAGTGGGAAGACCACTCGTGGTCCAGCCACGCCGTGCCCGACACTGGAACGGTGGCGCCGTTGCGGACCAGGGTCCCGGACACCCGGAGCTGGGGGACGCTGTAGTAATGGCTCGCGGATTCTGGATCGCGGCCCTTGCGGCTGAACCCGTCTTCCCCCTGGGGCAGCGGCGCCTGCATGATCTCCAGCGTGAGGTCCAGGGTGAACTGACGGGCCTGGATCCGGGCCCGGTAATGGTTGCCGCTCCGCTCCAGTCGCCAGTCGTCGATCCACACGGCAGTGTCGCCGATTTTTGCTTCCGCCAGTCCGAATCCTGCGCGGGCGATGCGCTGATCGTGGAGCAGCTGCCCCAGGGCGGGATCGCTGATGGCCGCGTGGCCGATGAGAATGTGATGCGGCGCGAAGGCGCTGGGGTTGTCCGGGGGCGTATCCGGCCGGGTGCGGAAAAAAGTGACCTGGAAGCCGAGGGGCAGTCCCGCGGCGTCTCCCAACCACCCGGTGACGTACCACCACTCGGTGCGGAACGCGGGATGGCTGCCATGGTCCGCGGGAAACTCCAGCGGCCGGGGCTCGACCTTCGCGAATTCCGCCTTCGCCACGGGAAGGGGCAGGGCGAGCAGCAGCGCGGCCGCGTATCCGAGGCACCGGATGACGGGTGAGGGGCGGGCGAGCGCTGACGACCCGCGAATCACCAATCCTCCCGCACCGCGCGCACCACGTCGCCCCCCATGGCCTGGCGGCCGCTCGCCACGGCGGTGACGGCGGAGGCCGTGATCAGGACGGCCGCCAGGACCGCGAGCAAGAGCCAGGGAGCATGCATATCCATGCTCCAGTGAAACGACTGGCGGTTGATGACGTGGACCAGGACCAGGCTCACGATCCATCCCAGCAGGAATCCGAACAGGATGCCGAGGGCGCTGGTAAGGGCACCCTCCAACGCCAGCATGGCGCCGATTTGGCCACGGGTCATGCCCACGTGGCGCAGCATCCCGAACTCACCGCGCCGCGCCAGTACCTGGCTGCCGATGCCGACGCTGATGCCGAAGAGGCCGATCAGCACGGCCACCGCCTCGAGGGCGTAGGTCACGGCGAAAGTGCGGTCGAACACCGCCAGGGAAAGGGCCCGGATCCGGCCTGTCCCCACGATTTCGAGGCCCTCGGCATCCCGCAGCTGCTCCCGCAGCGCGGCTTCGACCCGGGCGCGATCGTGGCCCGGGGCGAGCCAGATCGCCGCGTCATTGGCGAGCGGGTCGCCGGTGAGCCTCAGGTAGGTTTCCCGCTCGATGCAGATGGCCCCATTCTGGCGCGCGTAATCCCGCCACACGCCGGCGACGGTGAAGGACCGCTGCTGTCCGGCCAGGGGAAGATGCACCGTCTCTCCGACACGGAAACCGTAAAGGTCCTGCACGGTCTCGGAAATCCAGGCCGGGGGAGGCTGGCCCGCCTCCGGCCTGATCCATGTCCCGACCAGGGGCAGGGCGCGCTCGGGACGAGACGGGTCCACGTCCCGGGCCAGGAGCGAAACCGGCGCGCGTCGGGCATCGAGCCAGACCGTCTGGTTGCGGAGGAAACCGACCTCCCTCACCCCGGGGGTGGCGCGCATCCGCTCCTGCTGTTTGGAAGTGAAGTACGCCGACTCCCCGCCGGAAGCGGAGCGCAGGTAGAGATCGGCCGGCACGACCCGAGCCAGCCAGTCGTCCAGGGACTGCCGGAAGGATGCCACCATGATGGCCATGGAAACCATCAGGCTCACGCTCACCAGTATGGCGGCCATGCTGAGGGACGTCTGGCCCGGCCGGCCCCGCAGCTGCTCCACGGCGAGCCAGGCGGGGAGCGGATGGCGAGTTTGCAGCAGTCCGAGCGCCAGCGCGGCTGCCCGCGGCATGAGCAGCACGGCGCCCACCAGCAGCAGGGCGATGGAGAGGTAGCCGAAAAGGGGCATGTCCCCCACCGGCGGGGCAAACGCAAGGCCCGCGGCGATCGCCATCAGCGCGGCTCCCGGCGTGCTGCCGGACAGCCGGCCCTGGGCTCGGTCCTGGTCGCCGGCACGCAGGGCGATGGCGGGCGGAGTAGCGGCGGTGGTCGCGGCCGGAACCAGGGCACCCAGCGCCGCGGCGGCGATCCCCAGGGCCAAGAAGATGGCGAGGGCGACGGGATCCGAGCGCAGGTGTACGGAAAGCGTCGAGAAATACCCGGCGCCCAGGTCCGCGCCGAGCTCCCGCACGACGATGCCGGCGAGCAGTTGCCCGAGGAAGACGCCCAGGGCGGCGCCGACGGCGCCGATCAGGGCTCCTTCCAGCAGTACCGCCAGGATGATTCCATCCCGCGTCACGCCGAGCACCCGCAGCAGCGCCAATTCCCGCCGCCGGCGCAGCACCGCCAGGGCCAGGGTCGAAAACACCAGAAATCCCCCGGTGAAAAGCGCCACCAGGGCCAGCATGTTGAGGTTCAGCCGGTAGGCCCGGGAAAGCGCCGCGCCGCGCTCCGCCTCCACTTCCGGGGTGGCGGCATCCACCCCCGGTGGAAGAATTCCCGCGAGCGCCGAGCGGAACCCCTCGGGGTCCGTGCCCGGGTGCAGCCGGATGTCCAGGCGATTGAGAATCCCTAGCCGCTCCAGCAGCGGCTGGGCCGAGCCGATATCCATAAGGGCGAGGCGCTGGCGGTAACCCGAGGCAGGCAGCAAGCCGGCCACGCGCAGGACCCTGGCCTCGGTCCCCGCGAAGATCGTGAAAGTGTCGCCTTGCTTGAGGCCCAGCCACTCCGCGGCCGCAGGGGTCAACAGCACGGTGTCGCGGGCAAACAGGTCCCCGAGAGCGCCGCCAATACCGGCCATCAGGGACGGCTGGACCTGGGCGGCGCGAAAAGGATCGAGTCCCACGAGTTCGAGGGATTCCTCCTTCCCCTTCACCGGCACCGCCGCCTCCAGCGCCGGGCTCACTGCCTGCACCCCCGGCATGCGCGCGATCCGCGGGTAGAGCTCCTCCGAGAAGCCGGTCCGCGGGCCCCGCACCACGAGGTTGGCCTCGCCGGCGAGACTGCGCACCGCGAGTCCGAATTCCTTGGCGGCGGAGTCGTTGATGAGATGCACCGCCGCGCCCAGGGCCACGCCCAGCGCGATGCCGATGGCGGACAGGGCGACCCGGCCGGCGTTGGCGAGGAGCGGCTCCAGGACCGCCGCGCGCAGCACCAGGGCGGGGGTGCGGGAGAGCGCGGTCATGGCCCGGCATCCTCCCGGGGCCGCAGTCCCTCCGGACCCAGCACCAGCACCCGATCCGTGGTCGCCGCCGCGGCCGCGGAATGGGTGACCAGGATGCCGGCTCCCGAGCTTCCCGAAACCTGCTCGCGCAGCAGCGCCAGAACCTGGGTGGCGCTCTCCGGATCGAGATTTCCGGTGGGCTCGTCGGCAAGGAGCAGGCGCGGGCGGTGAACCAGCGCTCTTGCCACCGCCACCCTTTGCATCTCGCCTCCGGAAAGCTCCCGCGGCATGCTGCGGGCGCGGGCCGCGAGCCCCACGGATTCCAGCATTGCCGCCACTCGCCGGTCCGCCTCGGCGCCGGTGATTCCGTTCAGCGCCAGGGGCAGCGCCACGTTTTGCGCGACGCTCAGATGGGAAAGCAGGTGGAACGCCTGGAACACGAAGCCCATGGCACGGCGCCGCAGCAGGGTGCGCTGCGTGTCGCCGAGGGTGGCGAGGTCGGCGCCGTCGAGCTCAATGCATCCTGCCTCCGGCGTGTCAAGGCCCGCCACCAGGTTGAGCAGGGTGGATTTGCCGATTCCCGATTCGCCCATGATCGCCACGTATTCTCCCGGCGCGACGTCCAGGGACACGCTCCGCAGCACCCGGCGCCGGGCGATGCCGTCGTAGGTCTTGGAGAGGTCGCGGAGCCGAAGAATGGGTTGCATGGCGACATTGTAAGGGGTGGGGCTGCGCTACAATCCGACGCATCGCAATCTCGCAAGGTTCCCGCTCGCCGTGCCGGACTGGGGCGAACTGATCAAGCTCACGGTCGCGCTCGTTGTCATCGTCGAGCCCTTCGGGACCGTGCCCTTGTTCCTCGGCGTTCTGGGCACGTCGCCGCCCGGGGTCCAGGCCAAGGCAGCGCGCTCCGCGGCCATCACCGTGTTTGCGGTGCTTGGCCTGTCGGCCTTGGCGGGCGATACCATCCTGGCGCTGTTCGGCATCAGCATCGGGTCGTTCATGGTGGGCGGTGGACTGCTGCTGCTGATTCTTTCGGTATCCATGCTGCAGGCCAAGGAAAGCCGCATCCGCCAGACGCCGGAGGAGGTGGCGGAGGCGAACCAGAGCCAGGCCATCGGTGTGGTTCCTATCGGCCTGCCCCTGCTCGCGGGACCCGGCGCCATTAGCACCGTGATCATCTACGCCCATGAGACGGGGGGGGAAATGCCGGGGCTCCTGGCACTGCTGGTCCCGGTGGCGGTGGTGGCGGGCGTGGTTTGGATGACGCTTCGCAGTGCCGGCGCCATCGCCCGGCGCATGGGCACCACGGGCCTCAACATCATGACCCGGGTGATGGGACTGATTCTGGCGGCGCTCGCCGTGGAGATCATGGCCCGGGGCCTGCTGCAATTGTTCCCCGGGCTCGGCGCGTGAGCGGTCACGCTGAACTCTCGCCACCTTCGTCCTGGGTATCCCGCTGGGCACCCCTGATTCCTGCGGGAGGCGCGGTGCTGGACCTGGCCTGTGGCTCGGGCCGGCACGCGCGATATCTGGCGCGCATGGGATTCCGCGTGGACGCGGTGGACCGCGACGTGGAGGCGCTGGCCAAGGTGGAAGGGGCGGGCATCGCCCCCCTACAGGCTGACCTGGAGGGGGACGCCTGGCCCTACCCCGGCCGCTCGTTCGCGGCCGTCGTGGTCTGCAATTACTTGTGGCGTGCCCTGTTCCCGACCCTCCTCGAAAGTCTGGCTCCGGACGGGGTGCTGATCTACGAGACCTTCGCCGCCGGCAACGAGCGCTACGGCCGGCCGTCGAACCCCGACTATCTTCTGCGGCCGGGGGAACTGCTGGACGTCGTGCGGGGACGGCTGCAGGTAGTGGCCTTCGAGGAGGGTTTTCTGGAACGGCCCAAGCCCGCGATCATCCAGCGCATTTGCGCCATCAAGGGTATCGAGCCGCGACCCATCCAGCCATGAGCGCGGAGGGCTCCGCGCGGCTTTGTGACCTTTTTGGCGGACCTGATCGATCGGGTACAATACGCCTCTTCCAATCATGGGAACCTCTATGCTGAAAGGCAGCCTCGTTGCCATCGTCACCCCCATGCACGACGATGGCAGCCTGGATCTCGAGCGATTTCGCGGACTCATCGATTGGCATATCAGGGAGGGCAGCGACGGGATCGTGGTGGTGGGCACCACCGGCGAATCGCCCACGGTGGATTTCGACGAGCACCGGGTGCTGATCCGCACCGCCGTGGAGCATGCCGGCGGACGCATCCCGGTGATTGCGGGGACCGGCGCCAACTCCACTCAGGAAGCCATCGAGCTCACCGCCTACGCCCGGGACGCTGGGGCCGACTACTGCCTGTCGGTGGTCCCCTACTACAATAAGCCGACCCAGGAGGGGCTTTATCAGCACTTCAAGGTCTGCGCGGAGACGGTGGATATCCCCCAGATTCTCTACAACGTGCCGGGGCGCACGGTGGCGGATCTGGCCAACGACACCACCCTGCGCCTTGCCGAAGTGCCCAACATCGTGGGCATCAAGGACGCCACCGGCGACATCGGACGCGGAGCCGACCTGCTGCGCCGTGTGCCCGAGGGCTTCGCGGTCTACAGCGGGGACGACGCCAGCGAAGTGGCGTTGATGCTGCTGGGCGGGCAGGGGGCGATTTCGGTGACCGCCAACGTGGCGCCCAGGCTCATGCACCAGATGTGCGAGGCCGCCATGGCCGGGGACGTGGGCCGGGCGAGGGAGATCAACAACCGGCTCCTGCCGCTGCACCGGGAGCTGTTCTGCGAGGCCAACCCGATTCCCGTCAAGTGGGCGGTGGCGCGCATGGGCCTGATCGGCGCGGCGCTGCGGCTCCCGCTCACGCCGCTCACCGCGGCCAACCACGAGAGAGTGCTGAACGCCCTGCGCCATGCGGGGGTCGAAGTCTAAATTTGTTCTTTGAGGTCCACGGAGCGTGATGCTTAACAAGCAGTTTTCTCTGGCTGGCCTGGCGGGCGCCGCAATTCTGGCGTTGGCAGGCTGTACCACCACCCTCGAGTCCAAGATCGATTACAAGTCCGCGGGTAAGCTGCCGCCCCTGGAGGTGCCACCGGATTTGACGCAGCCCTCCGCCGATGACCGATACGCAGTGCCCGATGTTTCCCCCTCGGGGGTCGCCACCTACTCGACGTATGCGAGGGAACGGTCTGCGGGGCCCCAGCAGACCGGGCTGGCGCCCAAGGCAGTGGCGGACACGGCGCGTATCGAGCGCGCCGGCACCCAGCGCTGGCTGGTGGTGCAGGTGTCACCCGCCCAGGCCTGGGGAGTGACCAAGGATTTCTGGCAGGAGACGGGATTCATCATCATCGAGGAAAACCAGGAGACGGGGGTCATGGAAACCGACTGGGCGGAAAACCGCGCCAAGATTCCCGGGGATCCCATACGCAACTTTTTCGGCAAGGCGCTGGACGTCCTTTACTCCACGGGGGAGCGCGACAAGTTCCGCACGCGGTTCGAGCGCGGAGCCGAGGGTAACAGCACCGAGATCTACATCAGCCATCGGGGCATGGTGGAGGTGGCGGAGGGGATCGACCCGGCGACCACCGATGCCCAGCGGACGGTGTGGCAGCCGCGGCCGGCGGATCCGGACCTTGAAGCGGAGATGCTGACCCGGCTGATGATGCGCTTCGGGGTCGAAGAGTCGCGGGCTCGGGCCCAGATCGCGTCGCCGCGCGCCGAGGAGCGCGCAAAACTCGTCAAACAGCCGGGCGGTGGCGGAATCCTGGTGGTTAACGACGCGTTTGACCGGGCGTGGCGGCGCATCGGCCTCGCCCTGGATCGGGTTGGCTTCACCGTCGAGGACCGGGACCGGGTCCAGGGCGTATATTTTGTCCGTTACCTGGACCCCGCGCTGGAAGCCAAGCCGGAGAAGAAGGGCATCCTTTCCAACCTCGCGTTCTGGAAGAGCGACAAGAAGCCGGAGCCCGAGCAGTACCGCATCGTCATCACCGAGGCGGCCGCCACCAGCCAGGTCACCGTGCTCAATGCCAAGGGTGATCTGGAGAAGGGCGAGGTCGGCAACCGCATCCTGAGCCTGCTCTACGAGCAGCTTCGCTAGCTCGGGTTCCATGGCCCGGGAGGGAAGTCCAGGCAGCCGCTTCCGGTTCCCCGGGCGGGCCTTCGCGTCGCGTCGCGGCTGATGCGGTTCGCCTCTCTAGGCAGCGGTTCCCGGGGCAACTCGCTGATAGCGGAAGCCGGGTGCACGCGGGTGCTGGTGGATTGCGGATTTAGTCTGCGGGAGACCGTTGCCCGCCTGGCGCGGCTCAAGGTGGAGCCGGAGAGCCTGAGCGGGATCCTGGTGACCCATGAGCACGACGACCATGTGGGCGGCGTCGCGCGCCTCGCGTCGCGCTTTCGCATCCCGGTCTATCTGACTCACGGCACCCTGCGAGGGGCCGGTGAATTCGGGGAGGCGGAGATCGCCGTCATCGATTCCCACCAGCGGTTTGCCGTCGGTGACGTGGAGGTGGAGCCATTCCCCGTGCCCCACGATGCCGCGGAACCGGTGCAATATGTGCTGGGGGACGGCGCGCGGCGGCTGGGGGTGCTGACCGACATCGGCGAGCCCACGTCCCACGTGGTTCGGGTGCTGAAGAATTGTGATGCGCTGGTGCTCGAATGCAAC
>DKBC01000241.1 GCA_002451065.1 Betaproteobacteria bacterium UBA6910 | reverse complement strand
GCTGTCGCTGTTCCTGTTCACGGCCGTGGGCGGCCGCCTGTGGTGCGGTTACGCCTGCCCCCAGACCGTGTACACGGAGATCTTCCTCTGGGTGGAGAAGTGGATCGAGGGCGACCGCGCCAAGCGCATGAAGCTGGACCAGGCGCCCTGGGGCCCCAGGAAGCTCGCCATCAAGGGCGCGAAGCAGGCGGCGTGGATCGCGATCGCCATGTGGACCGGGTTCACCTTCGTCGGCTATTTCACCCCGATCCGCGAACTGATCGTCGAAGTGTGGAGCGTGACCACCGGTCCGTGGGAGACCTTCTGGGTGCTGTTCTATGGCTTCGCCACCTACGGCAACGCCGGCTACCTGCGGGAGCAGGTGTGCAAGTACATGTGTCCTTACGCCCGCTTCCAGAGCGTGATGTTCGATCCGGACACCTTGATCGTCACTTACGACTTCAAGCGCGGCGAGCCGCGGGGTCCCCGCAACAAGAAGGTGAACCCGCGGGAGGCGGGCCTCGGCGACTGCGTCGATTGCGGAATCTGCGTCCAGGTGTGCCCCACCGGCATCGACATCCGCAACGGGCTGCAGTACGAATGCATCGGCTGCGGCCTTTGCGTCGACGCCTGCAACCAGGTGATGGACAAGATGAGCTATCCCCACGGGCTGATCCGCTACTCCACCCAGAACGCGATGGACGAAAGATACAGCGAGCGGGGAATCGTCTCCCACATCGCCCGCCCCCGGACCATGATCTACACCACGGTGCTGCTTGCCATCACTGTGACACTGGCCGGCATCATCTGGCTGCGCCAGCCGTTCAAGATGAACGTGATCCGCGACCGGGTGACCCTGGTGCGGGAGACCGAGGACGGCCGCATCGAGAACCTCTACCGGCTGCAGATCATCAACACCGCCGAGCAGCCACGCCAGTTCCTGGTGCGGGCGGAAGGGGTGGACGGGCTGGCCCTCAAGACCGAGGCGCCCCAGCCCATCGAGGTGGCCGCCGCGTCCTCGCGCATCGTGCCGGTGAGCCTGCTGATCGACCCGGCCACTGCGATCCCGGGCTCCTACAAGGTGAAGTTCACCCTGTCCCCCGCGGATAAGCCGGAGCAGGGCGTGACCGAGAAATCGAGCTTCCTGGTGCGATAGGCCATGAGCGGAACGGCGGCAGTGGAAACCAAGCGCGCGAAGCCGACGTCGAAACCCTGGTACCGGGAACCCTGGCCCTGGATCCTGATGGCCGGGCCCGTGATCGTGGTGATCGCCGGATTCGTCACCCTGTGGCTCGCCGCGTCCACCTTCGACGGCTTGGTGGTGGACGACTATTACAAGGAGGGCCTCGCCATCAACCGCTCCCTGGAGCGGGACCGGCTGGCCGGGCAGATGGGGCTGGAGGGCGAGGTGGCGATGGCGGAGGACGCGAGCCGCTTGCGCGTACGGCTGCGGGCCGAGGCGCCGGGCCTGCCCGCCGCCGTGAGGATACTGCTGGCACACCCGGCGCGGCCCGACCTGGACCAGGCCGTGATCCTGCGGCGAAAGGGGGAGGGTGCCTACGAAGGAGCGTTGACGCCTCTGGCGCCGGGACGCTGGCTGGTCATGCTGGAGGACGAGGACAAATCCTGGCGCCTCGTCGGAAACTGGAAGCTGCCGCAGGAAAAGGCCGCGCGGCTGCGCGTCGCGGGCAGCGCCGAACAGCGGCGTTGAGAGGAGACAAGGCCATGTGGATGAGATGGATGTGGGTGTTGTGGCCATCGTTCGTGGTGGGCGGCATCGGCTGGGCGGTGTTCTTCGCCCTGTTCGATCCCAACGACCTGCCCTACGCGGATTTCTTCGGCGAGAACCGGATGGTGATCTATTCCGTGGGCTTCTTTCTGTTCTGGGTGTTTGCTGCGTTGTCCAGCTCCTTCACCTTCCTGTTGCAGCGGCCCGCCGCGGATATCAACCGTTACTGCCCCCTGGAGCCCAGCGAGCGTCCCGACGGCTGTCCGAAGCGGGACGAACCCAGCGCCGGCGGCGATTAGAGGGAGCGGAGAGGGCGCGGCCGGCGCCAGAATTTCCAGAAGTCAGTCGCTTCAACGCTCACATGGCGGCTCCGGGGCGCGCTTGGCGCGTGAATTTCCAGAAGTGGGAGCCGCTTGTCCCGGAGCGCCGCGGCGAGGGGCGCGAACCACGCCTCGTCCAGAGCTTCGACCGCTTCGCGCCAGGCGGTGCCGTCTCCCCGGCGCGCCGGTTCCCGCAATTGGTCCAGCACCGCCAACTGCTCGCCCTGCGGGATCGCGGACAGGCATTCCGCCGCCGATGACGGCAACGGCAGGCATTCACGCCTCGAGGCAAGCGCGAGCCCCGTCGACGTCGGGTCGTCGCTGTAGACCCGGGCGAAGGGCGAGGCGACTCGTGCCGGGAGCACGCCGCCGCCCCAGATCCAGACGCTGTTGATCGGTGACTCCCCGCGGTCCTCTCGCGCCTGATTCGCGGGGTGGGCGTGCAGCAGCATCTGGATTTCGTTGATCCAGGCGTGCCAGCGCAGCCCGTCCGGGCCGTCGGGGAGATAGGCATCCACGTGGTGGCCGGCGGTTTCGTCGGGCGTCCTTGTCGCGATGGCGGGAGGCGCCGAGGGACGCAGGTACCAGCGCTCGGGACGGGGCGCCAGGAACACCAGGCCATCCGCCTTGAAATGCCGGTTCAGCGATTCGGTGATGGCTTGCGCCTCCTCACTGGCGATTCTTGGCGGCGTGCCCGCCAGGACCAGCTCCCGGGCATCGGCTCTCAGGAAAACCGGATCGGCGCGCAGCCAGAAATAATCGCCGGGATGCCCACCGTCGGCGAGCAGGGCGAGGGGCGCCACCGGCCAGTCGCCGTGCCGCGGCACCTCAAATNNATTGATTTCTCCGCCCGCGTCCTCGGCATCGGGCGGCGGCCAGAGATGGGGAACGAGGAGGTGAAGGGGCATGGCGAACGCGTCGCAGTCTAGCACGCGGCGGCGGCGCTTCCCTTATACTGCGGGACCATGCGACAGGCGTCCCATGTCCTGGTGATCGATTCCCGCGGCCGCGGGCTTTACGACTTCACCGACCGCGCGCGCCAGTGGGTGGGGCGGAGCGGCATCCGCGACGGGCTGCTGACCCTGTTCTGCCGCCACACTTCCGCCAGTTTGCTGATCCAGGAGAACTACGATCCCGAAGTGACGCGGGACCTGGAGCGTTTCTTTTCCCGCCTCGTCCCCGACGGCGATTCCCTGTTCGAGCACGTGATCGAGGGTCCCGACGACATGCCGGCCCACGTGCGCGCGGCCCTGACCCAGACCCAGCTCGCGGTGCCGGTGTCCGGCGGCGGCATGGCGCTCGGAACGTGGCAGGGCATCTTCCTCTACGAGCACCGCACCGAGCCCCACCGGCGCGAGGTGCTGCTGCACCTGCTGGGCGAGTGACCCGGCCGTCACCCGCCCGCCTGCGCCGTCAGACGATGATGGCGATCAGGATGGCCACCAGCAGGATGATGATGAGTTCCTGGTAGGTGAGCGAGCCCCCCGCCGGAAGCGCGTCGATTCTGCCCGCGAGCAGGCGGATTTCCTCGTCGGTGAGGGCATCGACACGGCTCTTCAGCAGCGTGTCCTTAACCCCGAGCACCTTGAGCTTTTCCTGCACGGTGGCGCGCTCCAGGAAAGCTTCCACCTTCTCGCGCTCGGTGGCGGCCTGTCCCATGGGCGCGACTTCGTCGGTGGGAACCATGTCAGCCCGGGCGACCGGAACCAGCAGCCATAGCGCGGCGGCGAACAGCAGGGCGAATACTGAAACAGTGCGCGACGATTTCATGCTCGGTTCTCCAATGTTATGCGCGGACCCGACGGCACGAGGCGCCGGATCACGGCAAAAAAAACATCTTGAAGCTACGAGCCGGAGAAGACTCCGGCGCCGGCGCGGGGGGGCGGCCTGGGTCCCGCTATTGTGGTCGGCGGCGAAGGACTCTCCCTTCGCCGCCGCGCTGGCACCGGCTGCGCCGGCCGCGGGGTGTGGGTAACCTAATGCGTTGGCGGGTGGAATGTCAAATGGCGGCGCGCGACGACGGCGCGGAAATCGAACCGGAGCCGGCATGCTAAACTTCCGCCTCGACTCACCATGCTGAGCTACTGACCGGCCCGCCAGGCGTGCAGCCCTACGAACTCTTCATCGGCCTGCGCTACACCCGCGCCAAGCGCAGGAACCATTTCATCTCCTTCATTTCCCTCACCTCCATGATCGGCATTGCCCTGGGGGTGGCGGCGCTGATCGTGGTGCTGTCGGTGATGAACGGCTTCCAGAAAGAGTTGCGCGCTCGCATTCTCGGCGTCGCCTCCCACGTGCAGATCACCGGGGTCGGCAACCGGCTTCCGGGCTGGCAGGCCATCGCCGACGATGCGAGCAAGCATCCGCAGGTGGTGGCCGCGGCGCCCTACGTGCTGGGCCAGGCGATGCTGGTGCGGGACGAGGCGGTGCAAGGGGCGCTGATCCGGGGCATCGTTCCGGAGCTGGAAATCAAGGTGGCGGAACTGGGCGAGCACATGCGGGCCGGCGCCCTCGCCGACCTCAAGCCCGGCGAGTTCGGCATCGTGCTCGGCATCGAGCTGGCCCGTTCCCTCGGGGCGCGCATGGGCGACAAGGTGGTGGTGATCACGCCCCAGGGTCAGGTGACGCCGGCCGGGCTGCTGCCGCGGCTCAAGCAGTTCCGGGTGGTCGGCCTGTTCGAGATCGGCATGTTCGAGTACGACCACGGTCTCGCCCTCATCCACATGGAGGACGCCCAGAAGCTGCTGCGCCTGGGGGACGATGTGTCGGGCGTGCGACTCAAGCTCACCGACCTGTTTCTCGCCCGGCAGGTGTCCCGCGAGCTGCTGATAAACGTGCCGGAGACGGCCTTCGTGAGTGACTGGACGCGCCAGCACGCCAACTTCTTCCGCGCCATCCAGATCGAGAAGAACGT